>NZ_CP122539.1:1585000-1747500 GCF_029853675.1 Tenacibaculum tangerinum
ATTGGCATGAGAATATATAAATTATTCTCATGCCATTAACTCTTTAAAAAGCGATTAAAATTGGCAATAAACTCCCCCAATGCTAGCATACTGGTTATTCAAAAAAATTATTTACTATTTTCGACACTAGTCTCTAAAAATTAAACATTTGACTATCTCCCTTCGGTTAAAAATCATAGGAGGATACTCACAAGAAGATTTTGAATATTCTAAATACTCATGTGTTACAATATTTAGGCAACAAACATGTTGTGAGCCTGAACATTAAACTTATTTATTGAAAATACCGTAAAACTACCTTAAGTTTAAGGTAGTTTTTTTCTTTTATCTTTTTTCTATCATTAAAAAAGAACTAAATTAGCAGGCTTGCTAAAAGCGTAATTTTGGCAGTATCACTATTTATTAATTATATAAAGAAGAAGAATTATGAGTCCGAATGATGACAGAAAAATTAGAGAAAAATTACAACAAAAAACATGGAATGAGATAAAAACAAACGATTCTTGGGCCATTTTTAAAATTATGTCTGAGTTTGTAGAAGGGTATGAAAAATTAAGTAAAATAGGACCTTGTGTTTCTATTTTTGGTTCTGCTCGTACAAAAACCAACCATACCTATTATAAATTAGCAGAAGAAGTAGCTTTTAAACTAACCCAAAGTGGTTTTGGCGTAATTACAGGTGGTGGCCCGGGTATTATGGAGGCAGGTAATAAAGGCGCACACCGTGGCAAAGGAACTTCTGTAGGACTCAATATAGAACTTCCTTTTGAACAACACGATAACCCTTGGATTGATAGTGATAAAAATCTAAATTTTGATTACTTCTTTGTTCGTAAAGTAATGTTTGTGAAGTATTCTCAAGGTTTTGTTGTCATGCCAGGTGGCTTTGGTACCATGGATGAGCTTTTCGAAGCAATTACCTTGATTCAAACAAATAAAATTGGCCGCTTCCCCATCGTACTGGTTGGCAAAAAGTTTTGGGCAGGATTACTAGATTGGATTAAAAACACCTTGCTAGAAGAAGGTAATATTAGTGAAAAAGACTTGAATTTATTTAGAGTTGTAGACACTGCCGACGAAGCTGTTGAACACTTTAATAAATTTTATGCCAAATATCAACTTAAACCAAATTTCTAGAATAATTTTGTATAAAAGCTTATTGAGAATTCAATAAGCTTTTTTTATTTTCAAATGGTTTAAAACAATTACTTTTATAAAATTATGATTTTTAAAAGTTACTCTTGAATAAACGCTAAAATATGTTTCTAATATTGAGACAAAAAATATATTTTTTGATAGTTTTTACGCTATGTTGTTACACCATTACAGCACAAGAAAACGCTATAAAAATAAAAGCTAAGTTGAACTCAGAGAGCGACTTAATTCAAATTTTACAAACCACGACTTTTCACAACCACTCCTCTGTTAATTTAAACACCATTTATTTGCATAACTGGGCAAACAGTTTTAAGAATCATAACACACCTCTAGCAAAACGCTTTATTGAAGATTACAAAAAAAACTTTTACTTCTCTAAAGAAAAAGACAGAGGCTATGGCAAGATTAAAAATTTAACCGTTAACTTTCAAAATGTTTCGTTTAGTGAATTAAAAAACCAACAAGACATTGTAAAAATAACTCTTAACGCTCCCTTAAAACCAAAAGATAGCATCGTTATTCGTTCGACTTATGATGTTAAAATACCTAATGCAAAATACACAGGCTACGGTAAAACAAATACAGGATATCACTTACGCTTTTGGCACCTAACCCCTGCCATTTATGATGAAGAATGGCAACTAATGAGTAATTTAAACTTAGACGACCTATACCAGTCTCTTTCTAAATACAACATATCTATTGATGTTCCTAAAAAATATTATATAGAAAGCAACCTATATCAATACAAAACCGATAACGGTGATTATAATAATTACTACTTGGTAGGCACTCAAAAAAAAGACATTATAGTACATATTAGCACTGAAAAAACATTCAAATCTTTTAAAATAAAAGATAAAGAAATAAAAACCGATGCTTACCCAAGAAAAGTTTCGAATCAAGAAATAACTAAAATTATTGACAGACAAATACAGTTTATAGAAGATTTTATTGGAAAACACCCTCATCCAGAAATTCTTGTAGATTCGCGTACCGTTAGAAAAAACTCATTACACGAAATTTATGGTATTCCAAGTTGGTTAAAACCATTTCCCAAAAACTTTAGATGGGAAACAGGCTTTTTCTATGCTCTTACACAAAAATATTTTGATGATGTAATTATTCAAAATCCAAGAAAAGATTATTGGTTATCTGATGGATTACAAACATTCTT
Source organism: Tenacibaculum tangerinum (assembly GCF_029853675.1). Classification (NCBI taxonomy): domain Bacteria; kingdom Pseudomonadati; phylum Bacteroidota; class Flavobacteriia; order Flavobacteriales; family Flavobacteriaceae; genus Tenacibaculum; species Tenacibaculum tangerinum. Next base: position 1,587,336 of record NZ_CP122539.1, read on the forward strand.
AATGATTGAATATGTAAAAAAATATTATCCTAATATTACAATTTTAGGCAAATACTCTAACTACTGGCCTATAAAAACCTATAATATTTCACAATTAAAACAAAACGATAAATATGCACTTGTGTATCAGTTTAGCTCTCGTAAATTCTTCGACCAGCCATTAACAACCTCAAGTGACTCCTTATCTAACTTTAACAGAAAAGTTGTTAGTAAATACAAGGCAGGTTTAGGAATAAAATATTTAGCTGATTTTTTAGGTAATGATATTGTAATAAACGCTGTAAAAGAATTTTATGCCCAAAATCAATTAAAACCATCAAACAGTAAAGACTTTGCTAAAATTCTTCAAAGTAAAACTTCTAAAAATTTACAATGGTTTTTCGGAGATTATCTAACTACCAACAAAAAAATTGACCACACAATACAAAAAGTATCTTACACTAAAAATAAAGATTCTTTGCAAGTAACTATTAAAAATAGAAGAAACTTTACAGCACCTGCTGCTTTATATGGAATACAAAAGAAAACCGTTAAATTTAAGACTTGGGTTACGAACATCGATTCTACTAAAACCATAAAAATAAAGAGAGGAGACTTTAATAAACTAGCGCTAAACTATGAAAACAATTATCCGGAGTTCAACTCTTTAGACAACTTTAGAAATGTTAACAATAGCATTATAAGCAAACCTCTTCAATTTCGATTTTTTAAAGATTTTGAAAACCCTTATTACAATCAGTTGTTTTATTATCCTGATATAAAATACAATTTATACGACGGGCTAATTCTTGGAGTTAATATCAACAACCGTTCTATCGTTAATCATAATTTTGATTTTAGCATTACCCCCAACTACAGTCTTAAAAGTAAAAATTTAACTGGTTCTTTTTCAGTAGGGTATAATCAATTTTTAAAAGAATCAAAACTCTATAAAATACGATACGGTATTTCTGGAAGCAACTATCATTACGCACCAGAATTGGGCTACAATACCTTAAGTCCGTACATTAGTTTTCAGCTTAGAAGAAAAACTCTGCGCCATATAGGGTCTAAATTCCTAATCGCCCGTATGGTAAGTGTTCATAAAGAAATTGCACAAAATCAAATCAAAAGCGACCGAGACAATTACAATATTTTTAACCTTCGTTATATTAACAATACGTTTGATGCCGTACGAAGAATTAGGTATGCTGCCAATCTAGAAATAAACTCCAATTTCAGTAAAATATCGACGGATATTCGTTACAGAAAATTTTTTACTACAAACGAAAGTTTTCAAATCCGATTTTTTGGCGGACTCTTTTTATCTAATGAAACTGAAGGAGATTACTTTAGTTTCGGATTAAATCGTGGAAGCGACTACCTCTTTGAACAAAATTTATTTGGAAGATCAGAAAATGAAGGTATTTTTAGTCAGCAATTTGTGATAGGACAAGGAGGCTTCAAATCTAAATTTAGCCAACCTCATTTTGCAAATCAACTCATAACTTCTTTAAACACGAGTGTAAGTGTATGGAAATGGGCAGAAATTTATAACGACGTTGCTATGTTAAAAAACAAAAGTACTGCCCCTAAGTTCTTTTATGAAAATGGTATTCGGCTAAATTTTCTTCCAGAAATTTTTGAGTTTTACTTTCCAGTATACACAAACGAAGGATTTGAGGTTAGTAAAAAAGCATATGCTTCAAAAATTAGGTTTATTATCTCTACAGATATAGATAGAATTTATAATTTTATTAGAAGAGGAATATTATAGATACTTCAATAATCCCTTATTTTTTTATCTTTTATTGAAAAATATGCAATAAAAATTCGTATTTTTAAATTTCAACTAAAAAACTTATCTTTGTAACCATACCTAAATTAAACGATTATGATGCAAAGTACCGATATAGCTAATACTCAAGAACTTTCTTTTCAAGATTTCAAAAATGAAGTTTTAAACGATTACAAAACTGCTCGTATTAGTAGAGAATGTAGTTTATTAGGAAGAAGAGAAGTGTTAACAGGTAAAGCTAAATTTGGAATTTTTGGAGATGGTAAAGAAGTACCTCAATTGGCGATGGCTAAAGCTTTTCAAAATGGTGATTTCAGGTCAGGTTACTACCGCGATCAAACGTTTATGATGGCAATAGGCGAATTAACTGCGCAACAGTTTTTTGCTGGTTTGTATGCACATACAGATATTGAAATTGAACCCATGTCGGCAGGAAGGCAAATGGGAGGGCATTTTGCAACCCACTCTTTAGATGAAAATGGAAAATGGAAAAACTTAACAGCACAAAAAAACTCCTCTGCTGATATTTCTCCAACGGCAGGTCAAATGCCTCGCTTATTAGGATTGGCACAAGCATCGAAAATATATCGAAATGTTAAAGGTTTAGAAAATCACACAAACTTTTCAATCAACGGAAATGAGGTAGCTTGGGGTACTATTGGCAATGCTAGTACCAGTGAAGGCTTGTTTTTTGAAACAATTAACGCCGCTGGAGTTTTGCAAGTGCCCATGATTATGAATGTTTGGGATGATGAATATGGTATTTCAGTTCACGCACGCCATCAAACAACTAAAGAAAGTATTTCAGAAATCTTGAAAGGATTCCAACGCGAAAACAAAACCAATGGGTATGAAATTTTTGTGGTTAATGGTTGGGATTACGTTCAGTTAATAGACACTTATAATAAAGCTTCTCGAATAGCAAGAGAACAACACATACCTGTATTAATTCATGTAAAAGAGTTAACACAACCGCAAGGACACTCTACCTCAGGTTCACACGAGCGTTACAAATCAACAGAACGTTTACAATGGGAACAAGAATTTGATTGTATTGCGCAAATGCGCAAGTGGATTTTAGAGTTTGAACTTGAAAATGAACATGGAGAAACGCTGAGGTTTGTTGACTCAGAAGAAGAGTTAATGACTATTGAAAAAGAGGCTAAAAAAGAGGTAAGCCAAGCAAAACGAGATGCTTGGAGTGCTTATACCAATGAAATAAAAGCAGAAGTTTCCAAAGCCACTGCATTACTAGAGGCTGTAGCGCAAAAAAGCAATAATGGGTCTTTTATTACAAAATATAAAAATGATTTAGCTTCCATAGCTGAACCCATAAGAAAGGACGTTCTAATTGCCGTTCGCAAGAGCTTACGCTACCTAAAAGATGAAGATTTTACTGAAAAAAAAGCACTTCAAAACTTCATCAAATCTTCTATTGATAAAGCAGCCATAAAATATTCTGCTCATTTATTAAGTGAAGACGAATTGGCTGTACAAAATGTTGCCGCCGAAGCCCCAACATACGCTTCTGAAAAGAAAATGGTAGATGCACGTATTGTAATGCGTGATAACTTCGAGGCTATTTTAACAAAGCATCCAGAAGTATTAATTTTTGGGGAAGATGCCGGATATATTGGTGATGTAAATCAAGGATTGGAAGGCTTACAAGAAAAATTTGGTGCACTACGTGTTTCAGATACTGGAATTCGTGAAGCTACCATTGTAGGTCAAGGTATTGGTATGGCAATGCGTGGTTTACGTCCAATTGCTGAAATTCAATATTTAGACTATTTACTATATGCTTTGCAAATTATGAGTGACGATTTAGCCACACTTCGCTACCGTACTTTTGGAAAGCAAAAAGCACCGTTGATTATCCGTACACGTGGTCATCGTTTAGAAGGAATTTGGCACTCTGGTTCGCCAATGGGCGGAATTATAAACAATGTAAGAGGAATTCATGTTTTAGTTCCTCGTAACATGACCAAAGCTGCTGGATTTTACAATGCCTTACTAGAAGGTGATGACCCTGCCTTGGTAGTAGAATGCTTAAATGGATACCGCTTAAAAGAGGAACTACCAACAAACTTAGGTGAGTTTAAAACACCAATTGGTGTTGTTGAAACCATTAAAGAAGGAAGCGATATTACTGTTGTTTCTTATGGCTCTACGTTACGTATTGTTGAAGAAGCTGCGAAAGATTTAGCCCAAGTTGGTATCGACGTAGAAATTATAGATGCACAAAGTTTGTTACCTTTTGATGTTAATCACGATACTGTAAAATCTCTAGCAAAAACAAACCGTTTATTGGTGGTTGATGAAGATGTTCCTGGTGGGGCTTCAGCGTATTTATTACAGGAAATTATTGAAAACCAAAATGGCTATGTACATTTAGACAGCAAGCCTCAAACCCTAACAGCAAAAGCCCACAGACCTGCTTATGGTACCGATGGAGACTATTTTTCTAAACCATCTGCAGAAGATGTTTTTGAAAAAGTATACGAAATTATGCACGAAGCAAAACCAACTAAATTTAAGAGTTTGTATTAGATAGTAGTTTATTTAATTTTTTCTTTTACACCACAAAAAAATTATTTGTGGTGTGCACAGCCATTAGTTCTGAAAAAAACTTTCTTCAAAGTTCGGTATTAGCTGCCAAGCTCCAACTGATTTTTTACTAAGTTATAATATTCTCCTCTTTTTTCGGTTAACTCTTTGTGTTTTCCCAATTCAACTATTTTTCCCTTTTTCAAAACAATTATATTATCTGCATTCTTCACAGTAGATAATCTGTGAGCAATAATAACAACAGTTTTACCTATAAAAAATTCTTGAAGGTTGTTATGTATTATTTTTTCATTTTCTGCATCCAATGCACTTGTTGCTTCATCTAAAAAGATATAGTCTGGGTTTTTATAAATAGCTCTTGCTATTAAGATTCGTTGCTTTTGTCCTCCGCTTAGTTGTAGACCAGAATTACCTATTTTAGTATTAAATCCCATTGGCAAGTATTTAATAAACTCATAAGCACTAGATATTTCACAAGCTTTTTTTAACCTATCAAAATCTACTTCACCATCAGACAATGCTATGTTATCTGCAACTGTTCCACTAAAAATATTTCCATCTTGCATAACAATTCCACATTGCTGTCTCCAAGTTGAAGGAATAATAGTATTCATATCAATACCATCAATTGAAATGGCATTACGTTCAGTTTCATAAAAAGACAACAGTAATTTTAGCAGAGTAGTTTTCCCACTTCCGCTAGCACCGACAATAGCTGTAACTGTGTTTTTCTCTATTTTAAAACTAATATTTTCAAGAATTGTTGGGCTAAACTTACCTGGGTATTTAAACGAAAGGTTCTGTATATTGATATTTGAAACTTTTCTGGTAGAAAAATCAATGTTTCTGTCCTTATTTTCTTCCTTTGTGGTATAAATATCATTAATTCTATCGTTTGATAATTTTGCATCTTGTGTATCCTTAATAAAGCTAATAATATTATTCATAGGCCCAGTGAGTTGACCTATCACATACGATATACTTATTAAAGCTCCTAAAGTTATTTGACCTTGAATAATAAAATAAGCACAAACCCCAATAGCCACAATCTCTTTGATCTTGGTTAATACATTAACACCTATTAACTGATAGGTATTCAGGTATAGTGAACGTAATTCTATATCGTTTAACTTATCCTGAATATTAGTTATTTTGTTTATAATGTTATTTTGAGCATTGTTTATTTTTATTTCAGGCATATTCATAATAAATTCATAAATATGATTACTATTTTCAGATTTTTTCAAAAACATCGCATACTCTAAGATTGCTCTCCTTTTTAAAAATAAGAAAACCCAAACAAATGAAATTACGCTTAAAATAAAATATGATAAAAAGACTGTTGTATTATAATATAATAAAATACTTCCAAAAATTAAGATATTTAGAGCACTGATTATTAACTCTGGACCTTTCCAAGTCATATACGTTTGAATCCTATTTTGATCATTAATTCTTTGTAACGTTTCAGTATTCAATCGAGTATCAAAGTAATTAATAGGTAATTTAATAAGCTTCAATAATAAATTTTCTTTTAAATCAACACTTAATGAAAAATTAAATTTTGTTAAAATCAATCTACTAAAAAAATCAGAGACAAAGTATGACAAGAATAAAACTACCTGAGACATTAAAAAAAAGTACACGATATTCATACTCTTAGACATAACTCCCTCATCAATTATTTTCTGAAAAACAAATGGAATAGCCCAGTTAGCTACAAGGCTAATAATTAATAAACTAAGTGCTAGAATATACTTTAGTCGGTTTTTTAATAAAAACTTTTTTATATATTTAATAATTGGGCTAGAAAAAGATTTTAAAACATTTTCATTCCTATTTATATCTAACGCATCAAAACTCTCGGTTGGCTGTAATACAATAGCAATCCCTTTTTCATTGATACCTTTCCATTCATTTTCAAAGGTTTCTTTATCTAATTTAACTTTTCCATAGGCAGGATCGGCTAAATGAAAAGTTAAAGTTTCATTGCTCTCTATTGCTCTATCAAATACTAAAAAATGCTCTTGTTTCCAATATAGAATTGTAGGGTAAGGAATAGTAGCCAATTCTTCTGAACTCACTTTTAAAACAGTAGCAGACAATCCTAATCTTTCTGAGGTATCGACAATATCATTTATAGAAACACCATTCCTAGTAAACTCAAAATATCCTTTTATATCATTTAAACTGGCCTTTTTATCAAAGTAATTAACAATCATGCACAAACAAGCAGCGGCACAATCTGTACTTGTCAGTTGATAAAAAAATGGAAGTTTTTTAACCTTTCTATTAGGCGGTTTTAAGTATGTCTGTAACCTTAGCATAAATAACTTTATCTTTTTGAGTTTCATCAAATGCATATACACAATATCCTTCTTCATTATCAAGGTTTTCCATAGCATGTTGACTACATCCTCCATTGCAAAGAGGCATTATTCTACAGCTTAAACAAGGCTTGTTATGAAGCTTTGACTTCATTCTCTTTTCAACGTATCCATCATCCCATATCAATTCTCCTTCACTATCTATAAAACCATTTCTACTTTCTGAGCTAAAATCTCTAGCAGTACATTTATATAAGTCTCCATTGTAGTTAATTACTGCGCTATTTCTTTTATCAGCATAACAAGAATTAATTACATTATTTGCAGAGAAAGTTCCAGTTACATTAAAACCTTTTGCTTTAATAATTTCCATGTTTTCGTTTAAAACAGTGTCTAAATCATCTACTGCATCATCTTGCCAAACTCTATGATAATCTACAATTAAATTTCTCTTTATATACTTCAAGTCAACATCAGAAAAATCGTCAATAATTTTAAACGTATCTTTTAAGTTTTCACTTGTATAATTTATACGAAGACGCACGTGAAAGCCGTTTCTTATTAACAGTTTTATATTGTTTACAATTTCAAAATAGGATCCTTTTGTTTTAGACACAAATCGTACTTTGTCATGCTCTTCTCTATAACCATCAAGAGTAATTTGTAAATTACATGTAAGATCTTTACTGTGAAAATAGTCTACAAAATCTTGATTCACTAAATATCCGTTTGATGTGAAATTTATGCCAAATTCTTTACCAAACGCTTTGCTTTCTGCTGCTAAATGATCGATAATAGGAATAACGTTTCTTTTAAAATACAACAAAGGTTCTCCTCCAAAAAATCCAACATGAAAATATTTTATAAACTCATCTTGAAGTTTTTTCGTAATAAACTTATTTACTTTAATCACCATACTACTCTTTAAACGAGAAGCTTTTATATGATCTTCATAACAATACCAACATTTAAAGTTACAATTCATTGTTGGATTAATAGTTAACTGAAACATAGAAGTTTGTTCGTCTACCTTTCTCGCAACCTCTCTTACTTTATCGACTTCATCTACATTATTATCTACTAAAAACTTATTCTCTGAAAGATATTTATAAAAGGCCGGATGTATATGCTCTAATTCATCTATTCCTTCACGCTTACCTGCTGTAAGAAGTTCTTTCAAATCATTTTCTAAAAAAATAACTTTATCTTCGAATGCATTGTATAATGCAAACTGATTATTATAAGGGATTATTGAATTAAATTGACTGTATTTCATAATTTACGAGTTTATAAATTGATATTGTTTTTCTAATCAATATTTTGCTTTAATAAAACAATTATTAAATAGTTAAAAATAAAGACCAAAGCTCATCTCTGATATAGGGATATTTCTGAAAATTTCTAAAATGATTAGCTTTTTAAGAAATTGATCTCTTTTGATTTTTTATATTTTTTCTATCAAATTATATTTGATGATAATAATTTAATATTCTAAAGAGGTATTTTAATGTCTCTTTATTTAATCTAATTTGCTCTTTACAACACCTAGCCAGTAAATTACCAATTAGTTACACTACAACTTCTAGTTAAGTTAATATATCCAATGAAGCAGTACTTATCCCTTTTGTTACTGAGAGCACTAGTGAAATCCCACCTTCTAAAGAGTCATTTGAAATTTCTAATCTTTCAAATTTTCCTAATTCCAATTTCTTATTATTAATAATTAATTTTTTTACTTTAATATGAAGATATGCCGAAACATATCTTCATAATTTTTAACATCGTATTTATTAAGCACTTATTTCTTTACTACCACCACATCCTGCAACTAAATTACATCCAGAATTTGTAGAACCACAGTTTTTAGCTAAGTTGATATCTAGCTCAATATTACTAATTCCTCCAGTCGCAGATAATGCTTGTGAAAACCCACCTTCTAAAGAGTCATTTGAAATTTCTAATCTTTCAAATTTTGCTAAATCAAATTTTTTATTATTCATAATTAAAATTTTTACTTTAATATGAAGATATGCCGAAACATATCTTCATAACTTTTAACATCCTATTTATTAAGCACTTATTTCTTTACTACCACCACATCCTGCAACTAAATTACATCCAGAATTTGTAGAACCACAGTTTCTAGCTAAGTTGATGTCTAACTCAATGTTACTAATTCCTCCAGTAGCAGATAATGCTTGTGAAAACCCTCCTTTTAAAGAGTCATTTGAAGTTTCTAACTTTTCAAATTTTGTTAAATCAAATTGTTTTTTCATGATTAAAATTTTTATTAATTAAATTAATTTTAAGAAGTATACCTCTTTTCTTTTGTTGCAACTTTAGCTTACAATTATTTTATACTGCGCATTATAAAGCAATCACAAACTATTTTTTATATATTCTTATGTTCTATTTTTTTCATCTTTATTTCCCAATTTTCTATTTGTTCTTCTAACCTTTTTATTACCAAAATTGTAGTTAATGGAAAATTTCACGTATTGCGTATCATAATAACCTTTATATATGGCCTCTATTTGATTTCTAGTACTCTTGTTGTTGAAATTATATTCTCTTAAAATATTGTTTGCGTTTAACGACATTTGAAGATTATTATTCACATTATACTTGACAAATGCATTTAATATATACTGCTCATAATTATATATTAACTCCTTAGATGTATTTGGAAAACGATACGAAAAATCAAACCCTATAGTAGTTTTGTTATTTTTATCTATTGAAAAATGATTAGTTGTTTTAAGAATTCCTACAACTCCATTCACAGATTTTGGCGTTAATGGGTAAATTTTTGAAGTTGACTCATTGTAATAAATATGAAAGGTATTTAAACTTTGCCACCACTTCTTTTTATTATATAAGTAATTTACCCATAATCCAACATCATAACTATCAAAATAATTCAATCTAGTTATAGATTGTGTTAAATTATCTTCATCTAAAACCGCAACTTGTCCTGAACCATTTTTTGTTTGTGAAAAATAAATTTCTGTATTTAAAAAGTTTTTGTACAAATGACTTAAACCAATGTTTGTTAATAAAACAGGTTGCAAATTGGGGTTTCCTTCTGAATACGAAAACGGACTTGTATATATTCTAAAAGGATTTAAGGCATCAAATCTCGGTCTAAGAATTCTTTTTGAATAGTTTAAGGATAAATTATGAAGTTGGTTTGGTTTGTAGTTTATATATATAGAAGGAAAAAAATTCACATAATCATTTTTAACTTCACTTCCTAACATATTTTCTTTTGCGAATGTTTCTGTTCTTTCCATTCTCAATCCAGACTGAAAACTCCATTCTGAAAGCCCAAGACTACTACTCAATGAAGCGTATAATGCCTGAACATCTTCCTTGTAGTTAAAACTACTTTGTTGGTCGAAATTTACAACCCCTGTTATGAATACATGATTATTCGTTTCAGAGAATGACAGCTTACTTCCAAAGTTTAATGACACGTTTTTGAAAGGATATTCAACATCAATCTTTGAAGAAAAATTAGAAACATTTTGTAAAGAAGAGTTACTAATACTGCTTTCATCTCCACTTGGACTAAAAAAAGAGTTTACTACACTTTTCTGATCTCTTTCGTAGTCGAAATAATCAAAATCTATATTGATAACTCTTTTGGGTGTTAAATTGATAACAGCATGAAAGTTTGCGGCATTAAACTGTTTGTCACCCTCTTCCTCCCCAATATTATTTACTTCAGTAACATTATTAGCCTGAGCTTTTTCTTGAATTCGAATATTACCATTATTTGTAGAGTTTGGCTCGCTAAAACTTCCTGTATACTGAGCTCCAACTAATAAATGAGAACTAATCCTATATTCCGAAGAGATATTTGTTGTTATATATTTAGTTTGATATTTATAATAGGTTTCTTGATTCCAAAAGTTATCTGGGTAAAAGATTTCATTTTTCTCTTCACCTCTGCTAAAACCATCAGCGCCAGCTACATTTGTAGAGAAAGAGAACTTCTTTTTATTATAATTAAATGCTCCATTATAGGAAGCTATACCATAGTACCCTTGACGGTATGCCCCCGTAATATTGCTATTCCAAAATTCTACTTCTTTTTTCTTAGTAAGAATATTTATTATAGCTATGTCCCCTTCTGCTTCATATTTAGCAGGCGGGTTTTGAATAAGTTCAATACTATCTATATCTGACGCTTTTAAGGATCTCAAAAAAGCTGTTAAAGAGCTTCCTGAAAGTTTTAAATCCCTTCCGTTAACCAAAACACGTACTCCATCTTTTCCTAATACTTGTATACTTTCTCCCTCTACAATGACACTTGGTGTAAAATTTAACAATTCTGTCATGTCTCCATTAGCCTTTCCTATTAAACTATTTTTCACGTCAAATATTAATCTGTCGGCCGATCTACTAAAAGTTCTATTAGATGTTTCTATTTGTACTTCATCTAACTTTGTACTATCTTCTAGTAAGTGAATAATCTCTTCTTTATCAGAGGTCAAATCCACGATTTTATTCCAAATCTTATACCCCAAAAAACTAACTTTTAGAGTATAAACTCCTGTTTTTACCTCTAACTTAAATTCACCCATATCGTTCGTTGTAACTCCTGCAATAATCTTTTTATTGTAATCAATTAGTACTGCATCAGCCAACTCAATAGGTTCATTGTTTGTATTTAATACTTTTCCAGTAAGAGTAACTTGAGAAAAACAAAAAATCTGAAGGCTTAAACAAAAAGCGGTAAAATATTTTTTCATTAATATTAAAATTTAAAAAAACGTATTGATATGATTATTAAGACTATTCAACTGAAATGTATTTTATCTGCTAAGTAAAAATTAGGTGCTTATTTTTATCATAAAAATCGATAATGTCATCAAAATACATTACAACAGGAACAGTTTTAGATCCTAAATAATTTAAAGAATTTCCTATCTGATTTGTTTTAATTCCCATAGCATTCATTACTCTTAATAACTTACTATCACACTCTGCAAAAACAACTGAATTTTTATACTTACATACAGGTTCTAATGCTTTCACCATTAACTTTTTAAAAAGCGATCTGTTACCTTTTTTTACAGCAAATCGTCCTATATGCCATGTGTGTCTTATCGGAGAATTTCCAATAACTTCTATTGGGTTAATCTTAAAAACTCTTTGAATGGGTAAAATGTCTCTATAGTTCCATTTTACTAATCTTATAGAGCCCTGTATTTCATTATCATCATTTTTAAAAACAAAGATTCTTGAGTTTTTTAAAAAACCTACCTCTTCTTTGTATATTTCTTTATAATCACTCTTTAAGCTGATATTTGTTTCTTCATCATAGTGATAGTTAAAATTTTGTTGAATAACAAATTTTATTATTTCAGAGATTTCTTTTCTTTCGACTGGGGAACTAATATTAAAACTCATAGATACTAATTATTTATATAGTCAAATTTATCCTTAGAAAAGCAAGTTTCTACTACACTTAAGAGTAGAAAAGTAATTTATGTTAAAAAACTACTCAAAAAGGTAGTTTTTTAACACGTATTTCTTATTTTTTTATTAGTTTTACAATAAGTCCTCGAAATTTATAGTAATGAAGAAAAAAATTGATGATTTTTTCTCTATCAAAAATAGTGTTGACTCTATTTTAGATGAAGAACGAAAAAAAGCGGCTGACTATTTATCGGCTGTAAAGGCTTTTGCTAGAGTAACCTATAAAAGCATATATATAATTGATTATGAAAAGAAAGGTTTTGAGTATGTTTCTGAAAACCCTCTTTTTTTATGTGGACATACTGCCGAAGAAGTTCAAAAAATGGGGTATGCTTTTTATTTTAATTATGTAGAAGAAAAAGATTTGGACTTATTGTTATCCATTAACACAATTGGTTTTGACTTTTATGACAAACTTCCTATAGAGGATAGATTGCACTACACTATTTCGTACGATTTTCATATAGAAAATAAGGAATCTAAAAAAATATTAATCAATCAAAAATTAACACCAATATTTTTGACAAGCGAGGGTAAAATTTGGAAGGCAATGTGTATTGTTTCTTTATCTACGGAAGAAAAATCTGGAAACATAAGAATATACAGAGAGGGAGATAACATTATAAATTATTACGATTTAAAAGGAAATTACTGGAAAAAGATAAAAAAAATAGAATTAACTAAAAGAGAGAAAGAGATATTAAGATTTTCAATTAGGGGTTTTACAATCAACGAAATTGCTAAATCTATTTTTGTCTGTTCTGACACTGTAAAATTCCATAGAAAAAAACTATTTGAAAAATTAGAAGTAGCCAATATAGCTGAGGCTATATCATACACGATAAATAATAAGTTAATTTAGCATCACTCAATTGTTGACATATAAAACTCAGGAAATATTTTTAGTTTTTTATTGGTCGCTATTTTGTACAACAAGTTTGTACAAATAGACGCTACTAACCAAGATGCAACCGCAAGTTGAGGTGGTGGTAATGTTTCTTTTTCTTTCTTGTAAGATTCAACTATATCTTCAAGCCAGTTTTGAGGCTTTCCCCAAAACTTCATATAGCTTGAAACATATTCCACAACATGTAGTTCATTAAAACTCTTCTTATCTCTTACTATAGAATTTAAAGGCAAGCTACTGGAATCAATCACAACTACCAAACCTCCCCAGCCAAGATTGTAAGGGTGTAAAACTGGTATTTGTTTCTCCCTACATATTTGATCAAATAAAATAGGGATATTTGTAGTAAAATCAAGTGCATTTATTGCTATTTGATGTCCATCAATTATTGATTTAATATTTTTTTTGTTTATAAAACAATTATACGTTTGAATTTTAGCATTTGAATTAATATTTAAAAGTCTTTTTTTTAAAGCCATTACTTTACTTATGCCAATATCATCTTCAATATAATTTTGTCTATTTAAATTGGTTAACTCTACAAAATCACCATCTACAATAGTAATATTTTCAAAGCCAAATCGTAATGCACACTCCGCAATAACACTTCCTATACCTGCTCCTCCTAGTAGGATAGGAATTTGTTTAATCTTTTGCTGATCTGCATTATCAAGGTAAATTCTATTTCTATTATATCTCATTTCCAAAAATGTACAATATATTGTACAAATATAACTTTAATAAGTTACTATAACACTACTCTTTGAGGTAGTCTCTTGAAAAGCCCACAGACCTGCTTATGGTACCGATGGGGACTATTTTTCTAAACCATCTGCTGAAGATGTTTTTGAAAAAGTATACGAAATTATGCACGAAGCAAAACCAACCAAATTTAAGAGTTTGTATTAAACTCACTGTAATATAAAAAACAAAAAATACCGTGAATTTTAAATTCACGGTATTTTTTATCCCTAAGCCTATTTATTTTCGCAATAAACTATTCCCAATAGCACACTGTAAACAACGTTTTTTTGAGCAATAATTATTTTTAAGCTCCAATAAGGCTTGCGTTTCAAAAGCATTTTTTCCTTTAATTTTGAGTTCAGAAAATTTACTTATAATCGAATTTTTTTCAGGTTGTAACTCTTGTATCAAATTCAATAAACTGTCTTCTTCAACCTCTCCTCTAGCCTGCTGATACGCAAATTTCAAAGGAATGATGGTATTGATAATTAACAGATCTACAAAACCTTTAGTGAGTTTTTTAGGTGACTTCTTTGAGGTCGTTTGAAAGGTATAATGCACTTTCCAGAAATCATTTACTTCGATAGTAAACAACCCATAAATTTCTATCACGCTGTCCGCTTTCATCAAAACTGAAAACAATTTTTGATACTTATAGTACAAAGATACCAGTTGTGCTATCCGAATCGTAGGAAAGTTGCTGGGTCGCATTCTAAAAAACTGAAAATGATGTTTTGGCAATGGTTTTAGCTTGTATTTATGTTTCAGGTAGGTATATTCTTTTTGTAGTTTTTCATAATAGCTATCTTCTATTTCATCTTCTAAAAAACCTGCTTGTCCGAACAATAAAGCTGACAACTGTTCTTCCTTGAAGCGTACTTTACGCAACACAGAAAAATCAAACGATTGTGCTAGTTGTAAAAAAGCAGTTCCGTTTACTTTTAATCCAAAATTCTTAGCTAACAACTGAAATAATACCGCCTCATAATCATTATGAAACTTTTGTAACAACTCTCTAATTGCAATAGACTTGTGCTCTAATCGTTCGAAATACAAGCGCTCCAACCAGTTATTCAGTAAAAAAGAGCTTACTTCAGGTATCTGTTTTTCACAAGGAATCCAACGTTGCTCTTTTGAAAACAGTTTTTCATAGTTTTGTAAAACATCTTTTGGGGCTATTTTTTGTAGCTCTAAAGTAGTGAGTGGATGATTATTCTTCATGAAAACATCCGTATCATGTTCCCATACAACATGTAAAATAACGGCATCGTAATTCACATCTTTTTCATGATGGTGTACATACCAATCAGATGATTTTATGTGAATTTCAATATTTCCTACCCATAGCTGACGATCAATTTTCAATGTTGCATTTAAAAAATCAGGTCCAGAATTAGTGTTATATCCTCCCGAATTTATAATTTCTATAGATTCGTTTTTTACAGACTGTAAGTTGGCTTGATTAAATAATTTGTACTGCCACAAAAAATGTAGAAAATCTTCCTTCATTAGCTTTTTTATCTTACAAGATACAAAATATTCTTATAATGCTATCAATTTTTATGATTCCAAGTATTTCTCAACGACCATATATTCTACTATTTTTGTAACATCAAAATAAACCACATGAATAGCATAGAAAATTTACAATGGCGCTACGCTGTAAAAAAATTTGACGAACATAAATTTCTTTCCGAAGAACAACTCAATATTTTAAAAGAAGCTTTTAACCTAACGGCTACCTCGTACGGATTACAACCTGTTAAAATGGTCGTATTAAAGGATAAAGACGTACAACAACAATTAGTTGCTCATTCTTGGAACCAACATCAAGTGGTGCAAGCTTCTCACTTACTAGTGCTATGTATTCCTAAAACATTAACTACTACCGATGTTGAGAACTACTTTAAATTAGTAAAAGATATTCGAAATACACCTGATGAAATTTTAAATCCATTTAAAGAATTCTTAGTAAACGATATCAAAAATAAATCTCCAGAAGTATTGTTTCATTGGATGAAAAACCAGGCCTATATTGCACTGGGAAACCTAATGACTGTAGCTGCCAATGAAAAAATTGATAGCTGTCCCATGGAAGGTTTTGTTCCTGAAAAATATGATGAAATCTTAGGCTTAGAAAAATACGGCTTGCAATCGGTTTTGGCACTTCCCGTAGGTTTTAGAGCAGAAGACGACTATATGAAAGATCTTAAAAAGGTTCGTAAAAAAACAGAAGAAGTAGTTATAGAACTGTAATTTTTTAATTGTTACTTACGAATTATAAATTTGCGTGAGCTAAAAACTAAATTAGTACATTCGTACTTTATAATTCGTAAGTAACCCTATGCAACCACTACATATACTCCTCCTTATCTTAGCCTATTTCGGTGTATTAATTCTTATTTCGCACATTACAGGTAAGTCGGCAAACAATCAAACATTTTTTAAGGCAAATAACTCTTCCCCTTGGTACTTAGTTGCTTTTGGTATGATTGGCGCTTCACTATCAGGTGTTACTTTTATCTCTGTGCCGGGTTGGGTTGAAGGAAACAAAATGAGCTATATGCAAATGGTACTAGGCTATGTATTAGGGTATGCTGTTATTGGGCTGGTGTTACTTCCGCTTTATTACCGATTAAATCTAACTTCTATTTATACTTATTTAGAAGAACGTTTTGGTAGGTACTCCTATAAAACAGGTGCTTCATTTTTCTTACTCTCTAGAACTATTGGTGCTGCCTTTCGCTTATTTTTAGTGGCTTATGTATTACAACTTATTTTGTTCAATGATTATGGAATTCCGTTTTGGGTAACCGTAACCATTACCATTTTACTAATTTGGCTATATACTTTTAAAGGAGGAATTAAAACTATTGTATGGACAGATACCTTACAAACTTTGTTCATGCTAATTGCCGTTGGTGTATGTATTGTGATGATAAAGAATGAAATGCAAATTGATAATTTGTTTTCATATATCGCAGACAATCGCTTATCAAAAACCTTCTTTTTTGACGATGTAAAAGCAGGAAATTATTTCTGGAAACAGTTTTTTTCTGGAGCTTTTATTTCGATTGTAATGACAGGATTAGATCAAGATATGATGCAAAAAAACCTAACGTGTCGAAATTTAAAAGACGCACAAAAAAATATGTTTTGGTTTACTATCGTGTTAGTCATTGTAAATTTTTTCTTCTTAGCTCTTGGAGTATTGTTAACAGATTATGCCACCGCAAATGAAATCAATGCGCATAAAGACGAATTATTTCCTACCATAGCCATGAGTGGCGATTTGGGCATCGCTACGTCGCTGTTCTTTTTATTAGGTTTAATTGCTGCTGCTTACTCAAGTGCCGATAGCGCATTAACCTCTTTAACCACTTCGTTTAGCATCGATATTCTTGAAGTAGAAAAAAAGAAAGACAAAGAAGAACAGGAACGTATTCGTAAAAAAATACATGTACTTTTCTCTTTTATTTTAGTAGCCACTATCTTAATTTTTAGGTATTCCATTGCTGATAAAAGTGTGATTGCAAAAATATTTCAGTTTGCTGGTTATACCTATGGTCCACTATTAGGTTTATATGCTTTCGGATTATTTACCAAACTAGACATAAAAGATAAATTGGTACCCATAGTTTGCTTAATTGCTCCCATAGTAACTTATTTTATAAGTTTTTACAGCAAAGAGCAGTTCGGGTTTGATTTTGGTTTCTTTATACTAATAGTAAACGGATGCTTAACTTTCTTAGGATTGTTGGCCATTAAAACATCAAAAAATGCCTAAAAAAGGAAAAGCAAAAAACACAGTGAACAAAGCAAAACATACACGCTTGCTAAAACAGAAAGAAAATAAACTTCGTTTAGAAAAACAGCGAACTAAAGAACGTTTGAAGGCAATTATTAAAAAAGCAAACGAGCAAAAAGAAATAAGTACTAATACAATTTACGAATAATTTTTTCATGTACTGTCAGTTCGAGACAACAGACAAAAAATTGTCAAGCAAATGTAATGACAGCTATAGAGTTATTTTTGAAAGACAAATTACTTTGATTAACGAGAATACTAAAAAGCACCTCGTCATAAGCAGACTAGCCAAAAATAACACCGCAAGAATCGTTAAAAATTAAAATCTGTTTGGGTGGTAGCGAGTTATTTTAATTTAGACTCGAAGATGGTTATTTTTAAGTGCAGGCTGGTTAAGACTAGATTTTTTGTCTTGTTTTATCCTGAGCGTAGCCGAAGGGTTCTCATCAATGGAAAAAGAAAAACAGTTTAGAAAAAAGAGTATTCCATGTAAAATCTAAGTCGTCAAGAAAAGATGTCAATGGTAGTGGTTTTTAAGAATGGTAATGAGTTAAAAAGTATACGTTGGCTACGCTAAGTAAAGCTATCGAGAACCAAGCTTCACTTCTCGATACAAAATTGTTTTCATTTCATTCAACTAATTTTACTCGAAGAGACAATAGACCTAAATGCGAAATAAGAAACCATAAATCGTATAACAACACGGAAAGCACTTTAAAATAATAAGTCATAAAAAAAACGAGCAAAACTCGTTTTTTTTATTTATCAATAGAACCTAAAACACGTTGCATAAAACTGTTCAATGCTTCTTTTTTAGGTGTTCCTTCTTTAATCATTTTATGAACTTCAATCGCCCCATACATATTTGAGATTAGTTCACCAATTACATCCAATTCTTCATCTTTTAATGACGGAACTTCTGTAAGAGCCTCTAAAGTTTCAATGGTTTCTAATAGGTAGTCTTGGTCGTTTTCTTCAATAAATGAAGTTAAGTGTTTAATTACAGGTAATTTCATAATCAAGCAACTTCGTTTACTAAATCCTTCAATACATCAAACTTGTTTGTTTGTGTTTGATTAAAAAACTTACCATCTACAAAAGTTGCAAATGTTGGTAAATTACTCACATCGGCTAATTTTCTACTTTCAGGAAACTTTTCAGCATCAGCAATAACGAAAACTATATCGTCATTTTCAGAAGATAACTTCTTAAACTTCGGTTTCATGATACGGCAGTTACCACACCAAGTAGCCGAAAACTGAACTATTACCTTTTTGTTATCTGCGACAATTTCCGATAAATTATCTTGACTTAATTCTTGTAACATAAACTTAAAATTGATTCTTTCGAAAGGAAGGAGCTCGTGTTCGACCCCTTCACCTATCTTACACGAGCATATTTCCTTTCTTTAGTAAGTTAAATATCTTAGTTTGCTGCTAAATATGCTGCAGTTGCTTTCGCATTTGCTTGCATTGCTTCTTTACCCTCTTCCCAGTTTGCAGGACAAACCTCGCCTTTTTCTTGCACATGAGTATAGGCATCAATTAAACGTAAGTATTCGTTTACATTACGCCCAACAGGCATGTGATTTATTCCTTCATGAAAAACAGTTCCTTCTTCATCTATTAAATAAGTAGCTCTATAAGTTACGTTATCTCCTTCTACTTGAACAGTTCCTGTAGCTTCATCATAAACCTCGTTAGTGATGTCTAATATACCTAAAACAGACGATAAATTACGATTACTATCTGCTAATAAAGGATACGTAACTCCCTCAATACCTCCGTTATCTTTGCTTTGGTTTAACCAAGCAAAATGAACCTCAGGCGTATCACATGAAGCTCCAATAACTATTGTGTTTCTTTTTTCAAATTCTGATAATGCAGCTTGAAAAGCGTGTAACTCAGTTGGACAAACAAAAGTAAAATCTTTTGGGTACCAAAATAATAACACTTTTTTCTTGTTGTTAACTGCTTCTTCTAATACATTTAATTTAAACGTATCACCCATTTCATTCATTGCGTCTACATTTAAATCTGGAAACTTTTTTCCTACTGCTGTTGCCATTCTATAATCTTTTTTATTAATTAATAATTTTACCTTATTACAAAGGTATTTTGTTTCTTATCATTAAAAGAATGAATCTAAAAATATTTTTTTATCACATGATAAGAATAATCAATACTATAAAAGCATTACTATCATAAAAACAAATACAATATTTAAAATCAACAACTTAAAAAAATTAAATAAGAAAATACTATGCTGAAATAAAAAATATAGATAAAAATTATCCATTGTTTTATCGTAGATTTGAGTTTATATTCTAACCTGTAAAAAATAAACAATATGAAAGATGCTAACCCAAACTCTTCTCATAACAAAGCAAAATGTCCTTTTTCTCAAGGTGCTAACACAGAGATACATGATAATGTTATGGAATGGTGGCCTAAATCACTGAATCTAGATATTTTACATCAACACGACACTAAAACAAACCCATTAGGCAACGACTTTAATTATGCCGAAGCGTTTAAAAAATTAGACTTAGAAGCGGTTAAAAACGATCTTAAAAATTTAATGACCGATAGCCAAGATTGGTGGCCTGCAGATTGGGGGCATTACGGAGGACTGATGATTCGTATGGCATGGCATGCGGCAGGCACCTACAGAATTGCCGACGGTAGAGGCGGTAGCAATACTGGAAATCAGCGATTCGCTCCATTAAATAGTTGGCCAGACAACGGAAACCTTGATAAAGCTAGACGTCTATTATGGCCTATAAAGAAAAAATATGGTAATAAATTATCTTGGGCAGACCTCATCATTTTGGCTGGCAACATAGCCTATGAATCGATGGGATTCAAAACATTTGGTTTTGCTGGAGGACGTGAAGATATTTGGCACCCTGAAAAAGATATTTATTGGGGCGCAGAAAAAGAATGGCTAGCGCCTACTAAAAGTAGATACGACAACGATGAAAATCGTGAATCTCTCGAAAATCCTTTGGCTGCCGTTCAAATGGGATTAATTTATGTAAACCCCGAAGGTGTTGATGGAAAACCCGACCCACTTAGAACAGCAAAAGACGTTCGCGAAACTTTTGAACGAATGGCTATGAACGATGAAGAAACCGTTGCTTTGACGGCGGGAGGACATACTGTTGGAAAAGCTCATGGTAATGGAGACGATAGTGTACTAGGTGCAAGTCCTGAAGGTGCAGAAATTCAGCATCAAGGTTTCGGATGGATGAACCCTAAAGGTAGTGGAAACGCTGAAAATACAGTAACCAGTGGTTTGGAAGGTGCATGGACCACTACTCCTGACAGATGGAACCATACCTATTTTCATTTATTATTAAATCATGAATGGGAGCTAAAAAAGAGTCCCGCTGGAGCATGGCAATGGGAGCCCATTGATATGGATGAAGCAGACAAACCTGTCGATGCTCACAACCCAAACATCAAGAGAAACCCTATTATGACCGATGCTGATATGGCAATGAAAATGGATCCTGAATACAGAAAAATTTCTGAAAAATTCTACAAAGATCCTAAGTATTTTGACGAAACTTTCGCTCGTGCTTGGTTTAAATTAACGCATCGTGATTTAGGTCCTAATACACGTTACTTAGGCACTGATGCCCCTGAAGAAGATCTTATTTGGCAAGACCCGGTTCCTAGTGTAGATTATACCTTGAATGAATCTGAAATTGAAACTCTTAAAGACAAACTACTAAACAGTGGTCTTACCAGAACCGAATTGATTAATACTGCTTGGGATAGCGCTAGAACCTATAGAGGTTCAGACTTTAGAGGAGGCGCTAATGGAGCACGTATTCGTTTAGCCCCTCAAAAAAATTGGGAAGGAAATGAACCTACAAGACTAAATAAGGTATTGAATACTTTAACCGAAATTCAATCTAGCTTACACAAAAAAGTAAGTATTGCTGATTTAATTGTTTTAGGAGGAACTGCCGCTATTGAAGAGGCTGCAAAAGATGGTGGATTCGATATCAACGTTCCTTTTGCGCCAGGAAGAGGTGATGCTACTGCTGAAGTGACAGATGCTCCTTCTTTTAATGCCTTAGAACCCATACACGATGGATACAGAAATTGGTTGAAGAAAAATTACAATGTAAAGCCCGAAGAATTATTATTAGACAGAACACAACTTATGGGACTTACCGCTCCTGAAATGACCGTTTTAATTGGAGGAATGCGTGTCTTAGGAACCAACTACGGAAACACAAAACACGGTGTATTTACTGATAATGAAGGCGTACTGAGTAATGATTTCTTTGTAAACCTTACCGATATGAAATTTTCTTGGAAACCAGTAGATGACAACCTTTACAACATTGTCGATCGTAAAACAGGTGCTACCAAATGGACAGCTACAAGGGTGGATTTAATTTTTGGTTCAAATTCAATTCTTCGATCGTATGCTGAAGTATATGCACAAGATGACAACAAAGAAAAATTTGTAAAAGATTTTGTTGCTGCATGGACTAAAGTAATGAATGCTGACAGGTACGATTTAGCATAAATACTACTCAAAATAAAAACAAGGAAAGAAGTAAAAAAATCCTTCTTTTTTTGAGAAAAAAACTTCTCAACTCCTTTATTTATGGCAACTGAGTTAATATTTAAACGTATAGAGTCAAACACTTAAATAAGACTAATTTATCTTTGTGTTTAAAGTAATTAATAGCAATCTAAAAAAAATATTATGAGTAACGAGAGCAACAGTATTTTTGGTTTATTAGTAGGAGCGGCAATAGGCGCTGGCTTAGGTATCTTATTTGCCCCCGATAAGGGAAGTAAAACTAGGCAAAAAATAGCGGATGGAGCAGCCTCAGCAAGAGATACTATTGTGTCTGAAGCAACACATCTTAAAGAGGAAGTTGCACAAAGAGCTGAAACCTTAAAAAATAATGTTTCAGACACATTACAAAACAAAAGCAACACGTTAGAAGAACAATTAGACACGATAGTTACAGATGCTAGCTACAAAGCTGATGATGTGATTTCAGAATTAGAAAAAAAGTTAAAAGTGTTAAAAGCAAAGAATAAAAAATTACAAACAAAGTAATGTCTATTTTCGAATCATTACATAACAATTCAGACAAAGCAATTGAAAAGGGTAAAGAATTTATCAAATACTCTGAAAAATATTACAAGCTTAAAGTTTTTCAGGTATTAACGTATACTTTAGCCCTAGTATTTAATTTTGCTATTATCGGCATTTTTTCGCTCATTGCTTTTGTGTTTTTTGCTGTAACCATGGCAGCAACTATAGGAGAATATCTAAACAGCATGGTGTTAGGATACCTAGTAGTAGCTTTGTTGTTTATTTTATTAGCGTTAATAGCCTATCTTTTAAGAAAGAATGTAGAGTCTTTCATTATAAAAAACTTATCAAAGAAATATTTTGACGATGAAGAAATATTATAAAAATAATAGTGAGATACAAAGAGAACTAAAGCTACTAAAGTTAAAACGAGATATTTCTCTAGAGGAAATAAAGCTTGTGAAAAGGCAATTTCAAGAAGACTTATCGCTCAATAGTTGGTTAAAAACAGCACTTCAAGCTTTTGGTAAATTCGGTATTTTTAATCTAACCAGAAGAATCTTAAGGTAATAAAATATCCCTAGCAGTTAGTTACTTCTAGGGATTTTATTTTATTTGCTAGCAAATAGGCACTTTCAGAAAACAGATTGTTTTCTGAGATTTAAGAAAAATCGGTATTCGAATTTTACAAATTTAATCCCGATTTTTGATTTTAGTGGCTTTTTTGAGTTTCTTCAAGGTAAAATTTTAGGAAAAAGATCCGACAAGACATACCTCTCTCATTAACCTTATTTTTGGGCTTTAAAATTAGGCTGTTTTTTTGTCTATTTCTCTCGCTTTTCTACGACCAATTTCAAGTGCGTTCCCTGTGTGTATTCCAAAGAAAATCCAAAGAATCTCATTTTTTTTAGTTTTAGCCTTTATCTTTTTTAAATGATAATGTTCTTTATCCTTACCAAAAGACCCTTCTAATCTTGTAGCTCTTTCTTTGGAAATAATAGCTCTAAGTTTCTGTTTTTCTTTGTGGTTTTTAGATTTTTTCCCCTTAGGAATAAAGTCTGTTTGTATAGCTTTAGAACTACAGTATTTTCTGTTTTTATTGGTGGCATAAATTTTATCTGCTCCAGCTATTTTTACTTTCTTTCGAGTTAATCCTTGCACTTTTTGAACCGTTTGTATAAAACGATTTCCCTCGTGAAAAGCATTAAAATTGATGTGTTCTATAAAACTAATCCCGTCTATTTGAACTTTGTTCACTTTTGCTCCAAATTCAACAGGTTTTACTTCTTTTCCCCTGACAATAGGACGAATATAATCCTTATGAATACTCACAATTCTATCCTTTATTTTCTCTCCTGTATCAAAGTGATGCTTTTGTTGCTCGTAAATCTTTTGAATTGTAGTTATTCTCTTATAATATTGTGGGGTAAACTCTAGGTTAGAATGGATTTGTAGTTCTTTTTCAAAATTGATAAACTTCAATAGTAATTTTAATAATGCTCTAGTTAATGAGATTCGTTTTGATTTGGTTTTTCTTCGCATTTTACTAAACCCTTGATACCGTTTCTTCCATTTCAAATACTTACTTCGAATCATTTTAACTCCTAACACTGAGCAGGTTTTTTGTAGTTGTTTATAAAGCCAATGCACAGACTGCCAAAGTAATTTTTGAATGCTAGGATAAGATAGTTCACTCTCATAACAAGTTGCATCCATAACTATTTGATTGGCGCTCTCTATTTGACCTTTCCAAAAAGAAAAAAGAACTTTTTCAACTGAACTAATCTCTAATTTCTCTGATAATTCACAACGTATTTGACTTACTATTTTATAATTGGTCAAACGTTCAAATCCTAGTTCAATATCACAAAAAAATTGATAATCAAGATTAGAATTTAATTGCTCTATTAATTTCTTATCTGAACAATTAGCGTAATGCTTCAAAAACATTAAACCAAGCCTCCCTTTAGGACTAAAAAGATAGTTTCGCCCTGTTGATTGTTCGTGGATACCAAAAGTATTTACCAAATCATCCCAAGGAATAGCAGCATGGATTTTGCCTAAATCTCCCTCTAAAAAACGTGCATAATGAGCATCATAATTCTCGCTTAGGGGAAAAAATTGAAATACGGTGTTGCATTTCAGAAATTCTTCGTATTTTCATAATTAAGTAATGTGAAAACCCCGTTTTTTGCCTTTTTAGGTGATTTTCGGGGTTTGTTTTGAAGATAAGGTACAACAAATCCCCTGTAAAAACAAGGGATTTCTATTTTATGAAAGTGCCCAAATAGTTTTACATCATTCTCTGAAACTTTCTTTTCACCTAAAATAAGTAACCGCTCAACTACATTTCTCAACTCTCTTATATTACCTGTCCAGTCGTAATCTTGTAATTTTTTAATCGCTTTTTCTTCAAATTCTTTTTTAGGCATTCCTTGCTCTTCCGAGATTTTGTTAGCAAAAAAATCTACTAATAAAGGAATATCTTCTCTCCTATCATTCAGTGCAGGTACTTTAATTAAAATTACAGCCAATCGATGGTATAAATCTTCTCGAAAGCGTCCTTCTTCAATTTCTTTCTTTAAATCTTTATTCGTTGCGGCAACTACGCGTACATTCACCTTGATATCTTTATCAGAACCTACACGCTGAATTTTATTTTCTTGTAATGCACGCAAAACTTTGGCTTGCGCCGACAAACTCATATCACCAATTTCATCTAAAAAAATCGTTCCTCCGTTAGCAGCTTCAAACTTCCCTGCTCTATCTTTGTTTGCCCCTGTAAAACTTCCTTTTACATGCCCAAACAATTCACTTTCTATCAATTCTGTAGGAATAGCAGCACAATTCACTTCGATCATAGGTGCTTTTGAACGATCTGATTTTTCATGCAGCCAATGCGCTACCAATTCTTTTCCAGTTCCATTAGGTCCTGTAATTAACACTCTAGCATCGGTACCTGCAACTTTTTCAATAATTTCTTTAATATGAGTAATGGCATCACTTTCACCAATCATTTCATAGTTTTTACTCACCTTCTTTTTTAGGCGTTTGTTTTCTACCACCAGTTCTTTTCTGTCTAATGCATTCCTCACCGTATTTAACAAACGGTTTAAATCTGGTGGTTTCGAAATATAATCAAAGGCTCCTAATCGCATCGTGTTTACAGCAGTGTCTAAATCTCCATGACCAGAAATCATTACCATGGGTATTTCTGGTTTTAACTTTCGAGCTTTTTCTAACACCTCAACACCGTCCATTTTAGGCATTTTAATATCACAAAGTACCAAATCGTAATCTGTTTTTTTAATCATTTCAATTCCTTGCAAGCCATCTTCGGCTTCTTCAACTTCATAAGAATCGTTTTCTTCAGAAATAATTTTTTTTAATACTCTGCGAATTGCAGCTTCATCTTCGATTAATAATATTTTAGCCATACGTTATTTATTCTTTTAATACATTTTTGTGAGGTACAATAATTAAGCCACTATTCCTTATTCCTTATAATATGAATATCTCTTTGAGGAAATGGAATACTTATATTGTGCTCTCTAAACAATTCGTCTATTCTGTATCGAATATCACTTTGTGGGATGAGCGCCTGAAAACTATCGCCTAAGGTAAACACTAATTTAAACTCTAGAGCACTATCTCCAAAGTTTTCAAAAACCACCATGGGCGCTGGATGTTGAAATACTTTTGGGTGTTCATTTGCCGCTTTTAACAACAACTTTTTAACCAACGCTACATCACTTCCGTATGCCACTCCAACTGTAACACTTTCACGAGTAGTCGTTCCGTTTTGAGTCCAGTTATATAAACTATGAGTTAAATATTTGTGATTAGGAATTACCAATACTTTATTTTCAATAGTTACCGCTCTTGTGGTTCTTAACTTAATTTCTTCAACTCTACCAATCTTTCCTTCTAACTCAATAATATCTCCAACATGCACACTCTTATCTAGAATGATAAAAACTCCAGAAATAATATCTTGAAAAAAAGTTTGCAAAGCCAACCCAACACCGATTAACAATGCAGATGAGGCTACTAAGATAGCGCTCAAATCTACACCCGCTGAACTCAATACTATTGAAAAAACAATTACGTATGCCAACCAGCTGGTAAATGAAAAAATGGTGTCAAATTTATTTTTATCTTCTTTATCTAGTTTCTTTCTAGCAATCATTTTAAGATACTTCAGCAAGAACTTAACAAGAATTAAACCTATAATTAAAGCTAAAACTGTCTGTACTGTAATATCTACGTCTTTCCCACCCATGGGAATTCTAACATTTAAAAAATCAGTTACTTCTTTTATAATTTCTTTCATAAAGTATTAATTATCCACTGTAACGAATCCACTTCCATAAATCTTTATACGTTGGTTTTTTTCCGTACATTAAAATTCCAACGCGATACACTTTGGCAGCAATCCATACAATTACGATAAAAGTAAGAATTAATAGCAACATAGAAATGGCTATTTCCCACCAAGCTACTCCAAACGGAATTCTCATAAGCATCACAATGGGTGATGTGAACGGTATATAAGAAAACACAACCGATACTGGGCCGTGAGGATCATTTATTACTGTAGCAAAACCTACATACACCGCTAACATTAAGGGTAACATAATAGGCATCATAAATTGTTGTGTGTCGGTTTCATTATCTACCGCAGCACCAATGGCTGCAAACAAAGAGCTATACAACATATACCCTCCAAGGAAATAAAAAATAAATAAGAAGAACATTTTTACTAAGGGCAACCTAAAGATTTCTTGCACAATCATTTCTCCTTTATTCATTGCTGTTTGTTGAATAGCATCTAGTTGCTCAGAAGAAACTTTTGCCGATTGCATTTCCATCATATCAACTCCGAAGAAAGATGATGCTATCAAACCAAGCACTAAAAACAACACTCCCCAAATAAAGAACTGTAATAAGCCAGCAGAGGCATTTCCTATAATTTTTCCTAGCATTAATTGAAAAGGTTTTACTGAAGAAACAATCACTTCAATAATTCTACTTGTTTTTTCTTCAATAACACTCCGCATCACTGAAGTACCGTAAATCATAACAAACATCATGAGTAAATACCCTGCAATAGTACCCACACCAATTTTTAATCCGTTGATGAGTTTTGATGATTTTTCGCCAGAAAAATCAAACATTTTTATTTCTGATGAAATTTTAGACTCTTCAATATGAGCTATATTTATACCAAAACCCTCTAACTTCTTATGGCGTAGTTCTTTGTCGATACTATCTTCTATACTTTCTATTACCGACATACTAGGAGAATCTTTAGAAAAAAACTCAATTGATTTTGCCAATACTTCTAAACTATCTTGTTTCGGAATGTATAACGCTCCGTAATAATCTCCATCTTCCACCTTCTTTTTTGATTCTTCAATTCCTAAAGCTGTAAAATCTTGGTATTTTACTGTTTTTGAGTCTTTAAAAACATCTTTAAAAAAAATGCCTGAATGATCAACATATACTATTTTCTTAACCTTATCATCGTTTTTTTTCATTAAGAATATTACCAAAGCCCCCATACCAATCATTAACAACGGACTTAAGAAAGTCATAACGATAAACGATTTATTTCTAACTTTAGCAATAAACTCGCGTTCTATAATTAATCGTAATCTTTTCATTGGTTAACTGTTTTTTTGAATTGCTTGAATAAAAATATCATTGGCACTTGGTATTAACTCTACAAAATGCTGTACTTCTCCTTGAGTGGTTAAATAGGATAGTAAATCGTTTGCTGAATTTCCGCTGGTTAATTTTACGTTTAGTTTTAGTCCGTCATTTAACAACTTAAAATCCGCAGGCAATACCGTAAATTTTTCTCT
Organism: Tenacibaculum tangerinum; assembly: GCF_029853675.1. NCBI lineage: Bacteria > Pseudomonadati > Bacteroidota > Flavobacteriia > Flavobacteriales > Flavobacteriaceae > Tenacibaculum > Tenacibaculum tangerinum. The sequence continues at coordinate 1,615,894 of NZ_CP122539.1, forward strand.
GAGCTTCATTTCAACCTCTTTAGCTTTCGATGTTGCCAAGCCCACTTGAAAGGTATTGGTTCTAAATTCTTTTTTAATATCTTCTAGTTTCCCATCTAAAATTTTATTCGACTTATTGATTAAAGCGATATAATCACACATTTCCTCTACACTTTCCATTCTGTGAGTAGAAAAAATTATGGTCGCTCCTTCATCACGCAACTGTAATATTTCTTTTGCTATCAATTTTGCATTGATAGGATCGAATCCAGAAAACGGCTCGTCAAAAATTAATAATTTAGGTTGATGCAGCACGGTAACAATAAATTGCACCTTTTGCGCCATTCCTTTTGAAAGTTCTTCAATCTTCTTATTCCACCAAGCACCTATGTCGAACTTATCAAACCAATATTTCAATCGTTTTTTTGCTTCAGACCTACTCAATCCTTTTAATTGAGCTAAATACAACGCTTGTTCTCCCACTTTCATACTTTTATATAAACCGCGCTCTTCTGGTAAATATCCTATATATTCTATATGGTTAGGAGCTAGTTTTTCTCCATCTAAAATAATTTCACCAGCATCGGGCATGGTTATCTGATTTATAATTCGGATTAACGATGTTTTTCCTGCCCCATTAGGTCCAAGTAATCCAAATACACTTCCTTTAGGAATATGCATGGAAACGTTGTTTAATGCCGTATAATCGCCATAGCGTTTTACCACATTATTTACTTCTAATAAATTGTTCATAGATTTTATAGTTGATTAATTACCGCTTGTTTAAAAACAGTAGCGACAAACTTACATATTTTTATACTCAATTAGTATACTCTTATTGCCAAACGTTACAAGTTTAATTTTTTGTTAAATTTACTATGCATGCATAATTTTTTTGCAGAATACTATGCATGCATAATAAATTTTTATATATTTGGCATCGATGGACAAAGACAAATCAATAGATCACCAATTAAGAGCTACGTGGCAAGCAGTTGCTAAAATGTATAATGAGCAAGCCGCAAAGCACGATAGTACGATGGCTACAGCTTTTGCTTTGTTGAATATAGATTACGAAAATGGAACCCCTTCGACAGCTTTAGGACCGCTAATGGGAATGGAGCCTACCAGTCTTTCTCGTTTGTTAAAAACCATGGAAGACAAAGGAGTTATATACCGTGAGAAAAATCCTAATGACGGCAGAAGTGTTATTTTAAAACTTACCAAATACGGTAAAGAAATGCGCCAAGTTTCAAAAGGGCACGTATATCAATTCAATAATAAAGTAAGGGAACATATTACAGAAGAAGAATTAAACACCTTCTTTAAAGTAACAACAACTATAAACAAATTAATTACAGATAAGTTGATATATGATGAAAGTATCAATAAAGAAGCTGTATAAAAACAAACTAACAAACAAATGGCAAGAAGAATTAAAAAAAGTAGCAATTATCGGTTCTGGTATCATGGGCTCAGGTATTGCATGTCATTTTGCTAACATTGGCGTTGAAGTCTTATTACTAGACATTGTTCCAAGAGAACTGACCGACCAAGAAAAAGCAAAAGGACTTACCTTAGAAGACAACGTAGTTCGTAACCGTTTGGTAAATAATGCGTTGGCTGCTTCACTAAAATCAAAACCCTCACCTATCTATCATAAAAAATTTGCAGATAGAATTACCACTGGAAATCTTGAAGACGATTTACACAAAATTAAAGAGGTAGATTGGGTAATGGAAGTAGTTGTAGAACGTCTGGATATCAAAAAAAGTGTATTTGAGCAAGTTGAAAAATACCGTACTCCTGGTACGATCGTTTCTACAAATACGTCTGGTATTCCTATTAAATTCATGAACGAAGGACGTAGTGAAGATTTTCGTAAGCACTTTGCAGTAACACACTTTTTTAACCCTCCTCGTTATTTAAAATTATTTGAAGTTGTTCCAGGTCCAGACTGTAAACAAGAGGTTACAGACTTTTTGATGGAATACGGCTCTAAGTTCTTAGGAAAAACTTCGGTATTAGCCAAAGATACCCCAGCATTTATAGGCAACCGTATTGGTATCTTCGGAATCCAATCGTTGTTTCATCAAGTAAAAGAATTAGGCTTAACGGTTGAAGAGGTTGATAAATTAACAGGACCTGTTATCGGACGCCCTAAATCAGCTACGTTCCGAACAGTTGATGTGGTTGGCTTAGATACCTTAGTGCATGTTGCGAACGGTATTTATGACAACTGTCCTAACGATGAAGCACACGACTTGTTTAAGTTGCCAGACTTCATCAATACCATGATGGAAAATAAATGGTTAGGAGATAAAACAAAACAAGGGTTTTATAAAAAAACAACCAATGCTGAAGGAAAACGTGAAATTTTAGCATTAGACCTAGACACGATGGAATACCGTCCGTCTAAAAAAGCAAAATTTGCAACCCTTGAGTTAACGAAAACAATTGATAAGCCAATTGACCGATTTAAAGTGTTAGTTGGCGGAAAAGATAAAGCGGGAGAATTCTACCGCAAGAACTTTGCAGCTATGTTTGCCTATGTTCAAAATAGAATTCCAGAAATTTCTGACGAATTATATCGAATTGACGATGCCATGAAAGCAGGTTTCGGTTGGGAAAATGGTCCTTTCGAAATTTGGGATGCTGTAGGAGTTGAAAAAGGTATCGAATTAATGAAAGCTGAGGGTAAAGAACCTGCTGCTTGGGTAACAGAAATGGTAGCCAAAGGAGAAACCTCTTTTTATACTGTTAAAAATGGCGCTACGTACTATTACGATTTAGATGCCAAAGAGCAAGTAAAAAAACCAGGACAAGAAGCTTTTATTATCTTAGATAACATTCGTAAAACCAAAGAGGTATTTAAAAACTCTGGGGTAGTTATTGAAGATTTAGGAGACGGCATTTTAAACTGTGAGTTCCAATCGAAAATGAATACCATTGGTGGCGATGTGTTGGCTGGATTAAACAAAGCGGTTGATTTAGCTGAAAAAGACTTCCAAGGTTTGGTTATTGGTAACCAAGCTGCGAACTTCTCAGTAGGTGCCAATATCGGAATGATTTTTATGATGGCGGTTGAGCAAGAGTACGACGAGCTAAATATGGCAATCAAATATTTTCAAGACACCATGATGCGTATGCGTTACTCTGCAATTCCTACGATTGCTGCTCCTCACGGAATGGCGTTGGGTGGTGGATGTGAATTATCATTACACGCCGATAAAGTAGTAGCTGCTGCTGAAACCTACATCGGATTGGTAGAGTTCGGAGTTGGTGTAATTCCTGGTGGTGGTGGTTCTAAAGAAATGGCTTTAAGAGCACAAGACTTATTCCACACAGGCGATGTTCAATTAAACGTATTACAAGAGCACTTCTTAACGATTGGTATGGCAAAAGTAGCGACTTCAGCCTATGAAGCCTACGACCTAAACTTACTACAAAAAGGAAAAGATGTGGTGGTTGTAAATAAAGACCGTCAAATTGCAGAAGCGAAAAAACACGCTGTGCTATTAGCTGAAGCAGGCTATACACAACCTGCAAAACGTAAAGATGTTTTAGTATTAGGTAAGCAAGCCTTAGGAATGTTCTTAGTAGGAACAGACTCTATGGAAGCTTCTAAGTATATTTCTGAACACGATCAGAAAATAGCGAATAAACTAGCCTATGTAATGGCTGGAGGAGATTTATCAGAACCAACCAAAGTTACTGAGCAGTATTTATTAGACCTTGAACGTGAAGCCTTCTTAAGCTTAGCTACAGAGCGTAAAACGTTAGAGCGTATTCAGCACATGTTAAAAACTGGTAAACCTTTACGTAATTAAAATTACTATGCTATTAGCCTCTAGCTGTTAGCAAATAGCTAAAAGCCAATAGCCAAAAGCAAGAAAATATGAAAACAGCATATATAGTAAAAGGATATAGAACCGCCGTAGGGAAATCTAAAAAAGGGGTGTTCAGATTTAAAAGAGCTGACGAATTAGCGGCTGAGACCATTAAATATATGATGGGGAAGTTGCCAGAATTCGATGTAAAACGTATCGACGATGTGATTGTTGGTAACGCAATGCCAGAAGGTTCTCAAGGGTTAAACATGGCGAGAATTATTTCGTTAATCGGATTGGATTCTGTAGATGTTCCTGGAGTTACCGTAAACCGTTTTTGCTCATCTGGATTAGAAACAATTGGTATGGCCGTAGCAAAAATTCAATCTGGAATGGCAGAGTGTATTATTGCTGGTGGAGCAGAAAGTATGAGTTCTGTACCCATGACAGGTTTTAAACCAGAATTAAACTACGATATCGTAAATGCAGGTCACGAAGATTATTATTGGGGAATGGGTAATACTGCTGAAGCAGTGGCACAACAGTTCAACGTATCTCGTGCAGATCAAGACCAATTTGCTTACAAATCACACATGAAGGCTTTAAAAGCCTTAGATAGCGATCGTTTTCAAGACCAAATAGCACCAATCAATGTAGAAGAAACCTATATTGATGCTAACGGAAAGCGTGCCACAAGAAATTATACTGTTACCAAAGACGAAGGACCACGACGTGGAACTAGCGTAGAAGCCTTGGCAAAATTACGTCCCGTATTTGCTGCAAATGGTTCGGTTACCGCTGGTAACTCATCACAAACAAGTGACGGAGCAGCTTTCGTAATGGTCATGAGTGAAGATATGGTAAAAGAATTAGGTATCGAGCCAGAAGCTCGTTTGGTAAGTTATGCAGCAGCTGGTGTACCACCTCGCATTATGGGAATTGGTCCTGTTGCAGCCATTCCAAAAGCCTTAAAACAAGCAGGTTTACAACAAAGTGACATTGAATTAATTGAATTAAACGAAGCATTTGCTTCACAATCATTAGCCGTTATTCGTGAGCTAGACTTAAACTCGGATATCATTAATGTAAATGGTGGAGCAATTGCTTTAGGTCATCCATTAGGATGCACCGGAGCGAAATTATCGGTTCAGTTATTCGATGAAATGCGTAAGCGTGAAATGAAAAACAAATACGGAATGGTAACCATGTGTGTAGGAACAGGGCAAGGTGCCGCAGGTATTTTTGAATTTCTTAGCTAGTAAGAGTAAAGAGCATAGAGAAAAGAGAATAGATTTTTAATGAACACTAGCAAAAGACATAATTATAAAAATTTAAAGATTTGGCAACTAGGATTAGAAATTGCAAATGACATTTCTGATGTATTAGTAGAGTTGCCAAAACATGAACGTTATTATTTGTCTTCTCAAATGAGTAGGTGTTCTGTTTCTATGCCTAGTAATATTGCGGAAGGTTCAGCAAATACCAATAAATCATTTAGCAACTATTTAAATATTGCTTTAGGTTCTTCTTTTGAACTAGGCACACAATTACTAGTTGCTTTCCATAGAAAATATATTAACCAAGAAACATTAACAATACTTGAAGAAAAAATAGAAGAATTTCAAAGAATGACAATGAGTTTTCAAAATACTCTTACCTAGTCTTTTTTCTATTCTCTATTTTCTCTTTTCTTAAAACTAATAAAGATGTCAGAATTAACAAAAGATATTTTACGCGGAGGGCAGTTCCTAGTAAAAGAAACAAAATGCGAAGATATATTTACTCCTGAAGATTTTTCAGAAGAGCAAACCATGATGCGTGATGCGGTTAAAGAGTTTAACGACCGTGAAGTAATTCCTTACAAAGATCGCTTCGAAAAAAGGGACTTTGCACTTACTGAAGAAACCATGCGCAAAGCTGGTGAATTAGGATTCTTAGGTGTGGCTGTTCCTGAAGCTTATGGCGGATTAGGAATGGGCTTCGTTTCTACCATGTTAACTTGTGACTACATTTCGAGTGGAACAGGATCTTTTAGTACCGCTTTTGGTGCGCATACGGGTATTGGTACGATGCCAATTACTTTATACGGTACCGAAGAACAAAAGCAAAAATACGTTCCTGCCTTAGCAATGGGTGAAAAATTCGGAGCTTACTGCTTAACAGAACCAGGAGCAGGATCAGATGCAAATTCTGGTAAAACTACTGCCGAATTAACTGAAGACGGAAAACATTATAAAATTAACGGACAAAAAATGTGGATTTCGAATGCTGGTTTTGCTGAAATCTTCATCGTTTTTGCCCGTATCGAAGACGATAAAAACATTACTGGTTTTATCTTAGAATACGATAAGAATAATCCTAACGGAGTAACGTTAGGCGAAGAAGAACACAAATTAGGAATTCGTGCCTCTTCTACACGTCAGGTATTTTTTAACGATACCTTAATTCCTGTTGAAAATATGCTATCGGTTCGTGGTGGTGGATTTAAAATTGCCATGAATGCCTTAAACGTAGGTCGTATTAAATTGGCAGCCGCTTGTTTAGACTCTCAACGAAGAATTACCACTTCGGCTGTAGAATATGCCAATGAGCGTAAACAATTTAAAACTCCAATCGCTGAATTTGGAGCGATTAAAATGAAATTAGCCGAAATGGCAACCAGTGCGTATGTAGGGGAATCTGCATCGTATAGAGCTGCCAAAAATATTGAAGATCGAATTGCTATTCGTGAAGCAGAAGGAAACTCACATCAAGAAGCAGAATTAAAAGGTGTTGAAGAATATGCTATTGAATGTTCTATCTTAAAAGTAGCCGTTTCTGAAGATGTACAAAACTGTGCAGACGAAGGAATTCAAATTTACGGAGGTATGGGATTCTCTGAAGAAACCCCTATGGAAGCTGCTTGGAGAGATGCTCGTATTGCTCGTATTTACGAAGGAACAAACGAAATCAACCGTTTATTATCGGTAGGAATGTTGGTTAAAAAAGCCATGAAAGGGCATGTAGACTTATTGAATCCTGCTATGGCTGTGAAAGATGAATTAATGGGAATTCCTTCTTTCGACACTCCTGATTATTCTGAATTATTTTCAGAGGAAAAAGAGATGATTGCCAAGTTGAAAAAAGTGTTTTTAATGGTGGCAGGAGCGGCCTTACAAAAATTCGGTCCTGAGTTAGAAAAACACCAACAATTATTAACGGCTGCATCCGATATTTTAATTGAAATATACATGGCAGAGTCTGGAATTTTAAGAGCCGAAAAGAATGCCAAACGCTTTGGTGAAGACGCTCAAAAAGAACAAATAGCCATGGCAAAATTATATTTATACAATGCAGTAGAAATCATTACCAAAAGTGCCAGAGAAGGAGTTATTTCTTTCACTGAAGGTGATGAGCAACGTATGATGTTAATGGGATTAAAACGTTTTACTAAATATACCAACTACCCGAATGTAGTTGCGTTACGTAATACTATCGCAGAAAAACTAAAAGCAGAAAATAAGTACTGCTTCTAAAAAATTGAAAAATTTTCTTCAACTTTTATAGGTTTTAGAATTTAGTTGTTTGTTTAAAAGATCGTCAAATTAAATTTTGGCGGTCTTTTTTTTATCAGATATAATACGATTTATTATTTCACATTTTCGTCTATTGTCTCTTCGAGTAAAATTAGTTGAATGAAATGGAAATTGTACTTCGGCTAGACTCAACAGAGCTATTGAGAAGCAATAGTATATTTCTAAGTACAACCGAAGTACAATTTTTAATTCATTATCATTCTTAAGCTACTGGTATAAGTAAAACATTGTTTCTATACCTAAAGTAATTTTGCCACAAGTTTATACATGGAATATTACTGCTTTTTCTAATAGAGTATCGCTATTATTATAGGAACGAAGCATCATTAGTATGTTTATTTTTTTATATTTGAAGAAATAAAATTGTTGATAATTTTTACGTAATATCTATATAAAAAATACTGTAAACATATAGATGTTAGTTACCGTTTAAACTATGTGAACAATTATTAAAATAATAACCGTTTAAATTCTCCCCCATGTACAAAAAAGTAATCCTTCTTTTAGTAATTGTTGTTTTTATGTTAAGTTGTAGCAAACAAGATGCACCTATAGATGAAACACCACCAACAGAACCAGAAATACCACCAACAGAAACAACAACTTTAGATCTTAATGACGATGGTAAACTCAACATCCTAATCTTAGGCACCAGCAATTCTATCAATAGTTCTTCGAGTGGATTTGCTTCAGATAAAATCGCTATAGAACTGCAAAATATTTTATCGAATGATGAATCTGTAACACTTGATGTGAATGTCGTATCAGAAGACATATACAAGAGTAAAAACATTGAAGTTGGTTTGGGTCAAGCCGGTAATGTATATAACTTTTGGCATTATTCACATTCATTAATGCAATATTATTATTGGCCAGAAGGCAAAACTGAACGTTGGGAAAATTTAGCCAACCAATCAACTAATAAATGGGACTATGTGATTATGGGAGCAGATCCTTATATCGTTTCAAAAGTACCAGGCTATTACGCATTAGGTGTTAATAAAATCGCTTCAAAAGTGCTTGAAGGAGGTGCCAAACCAATGCTATTGTTAGTATGGCCTAAAGATGAAGCAAACACCACATCTGTAAAAAATTACGAAGAATTTACGTATCGTATAGCAGAAGGCGCTGAAAATCAATTGGAAACCATCCCTGCAGGACTCGCCTGGAATGCACTGGCTGGTAGTAAAAAAGATACTGCTACCGAGCACCCTACACCCAACGGAGCTTATGTGGCAGCAGCAGCAATTTATTCGCAATTAAGCAATAAAAGCGCTACAGCATCTGCCTACAGTTATGATGATGAAATTGCTGATACGGCGTTTTCTACCAAAACGAATGAAGAAAACAAGGAACATTATACTGGAGACCACGATTTCATGTCGCCCTATAAAAATTGCAGTATCAATGATGCTACACTCAATTATAATCATACAGGTACTAGTTCAGAAAACGGCATTTTAAATGGTTTAAAATGGATCATTACCCAATCGGACAGAACATTGGTAAGCGGCGGAACATCACCAATTAACTTTAATTATGGAAGAGCCAATACCAATTTTGAAGCGAGTAAACGCTATAAGGTAGATCCGAGTAAATTCGATTTTTCTTTAGGTTTTCCAATGCAAGATAATGGTAACCATGGAAATACCTCTATGTTATACGGTCTAGATAAACGAACAAGTGACAGTAATAACGGTACTGACTTGGGTACGGCACTATACATGATTAGAAATTCAGAGTTACCCAACGCACGTGCTATCCCTATTCGCACACTGTATGCACAAATAAAAGAAGCCATACCTAGTCAATCCGCTTATCGTGATGATTGGCACATGCACGGTATTTTAGATCGAGCTACGGGTGCTTTTATGTACACTTTATTAACAGGTGAATGTGTGTTAGGAGCTGAACCGTCTGATACTAATTCTGATGCATGGAAATCATGGATGGCCCAAAAAATTGGACACCAAACAGCTTATACCTTCATGTCACTCAAAGGAACTTCACTGAGTTGTAATTAACGTAAGAATGATACAGACACGGTTAAAACTAATAACAAACCCCGCTAATGCGGGGTTTAATTTTGCAAAAAACTGGATACTACCGTAAAATAAAAACGCATTCACTTATTACTATAAAATCCGTGCACCTTTCCTTTCAAACTACCTTTCTAGAACAATTTATAAGAGTAAAAATACACACCCTTTGTAAAAGAACTCCCAAATGATGATGCTTGCAAACCCTACTTCACCAAATATAAATGGCAAGAATATTTTTAAACATTCTAAATATGACAAGACTAAAGGCTTTGTGAAAAAACATTATACATATCATTGTTAATTGTTATGGTTTTCATCATTTATAAGATGCTACAAAAAACATTTTGCATGGTTTTTGAAATAACGACAAGTAGTAAACGTTTATCAAGTGTTCAGTTAATTCAACGCTATGGTGTGCGTCAAACCTCTACTTGACTTTTTATGCAAAAAGAAGGTAAGGGTATCAACATAACTCAATAATTTTAAATGATGAATTTCAAATTGTTCATATTCTGTAAGTAAATAAACTACAAGATGAACACACGTTTAGCGAGACCAATCCACTGAGAATATCAATTTCTATACGAGGTAAAATAGACTCGATGAATGTGTCGGTAGCCGCAGCTATGTTAACTTTGCAAGCGAAACGACAGCGAGGTTTTTAAAGAGTCACTTCTTTTTTTACCATAACCATTTTACGCATCCGAATCATATAAATTAACGTCTATAATTTGTATATTTTTTTATTTTTATAAAATCCAAAAAATAATTTAATATACAAATTACAGACAAAACAAATAAAAAACAAAATACTGAATATCAATAAAATAACACTCAATTATTCAACATTTAAGAATGATTTTTTGGTCTAATATAATGTCCGTATATTTACGTGTTGTACGCAATTTAACGCTACCAAATATAACTTCTACAAAATAAATGATAGTTATGAGAAAAATAATTTTAGGAATTTTAACAATCGGAATTTTATTATCCTGTAATAGTGATGATGATAACGAAATCAATATCAACGAACAAAATTTTCTGATTTTTGGACATTTTTACGGAGAATGTGGTGGAGAAGGATGTGTAGAAACTTTTAAACTTACTAACAAATCACTTTTTGAAGATACTGTTGACGACTACAATGGGCAAAATATGGAATTTATTGAATTAGAAAATGATGCGTTCGAACAAGTCAAAAACTTAACCGATTTCTTCCCGAATCAACTTCTGAATCAAAATGAAACTGTTTTTGGATGTCCAGATTGTGCTGATGGAGGTGGACTGTTTATACAATATTCGGAAAATGGAAACTTAAAAAGTTGGAGGATTGACCAAGTGAAAGCTAACGTGCCAAACTATCTACATAATTTTATGGATAAAGTAAATGAAAAGATAGTCTTAATAAACGAATAAAAACTGCTTACAACAATGGTAGCTGATGCACAACCCCTAAATTTTAAAAAAAAGGAATTCATTTTAAAGCTATGTAAGGGCTTTATTTAGAACTAAGCCAAAATTTTTAACTCCTGATTTTCTTCTTTCAGAAAGCTTACAACAAAAGATGTTAAGTAATAGGGTACATTTTTTAACCAAAACACAAAAGCAACCGCTTTTGCCTCACTTTTAGTAGACTTACCCAAGAATTTTAATAGTTTTTTAATGTTGTATGCAGCCCCAGCCATGAGCATGCACTTATCTGCCCCATCGACACCCCTAACATTGACTTTGCGCTAGCCTATAACCTGAGGAGAATAATCAATATCATGGGATTCAGTACCCTTACAAAAGATATATATTCTCTTGTTAAAAAAACATTTTGCCGTTATTGTAAGCCTATTTGGGGCTGTATGCCTTAAAATAACAGCTTTACAAACTCAAAAGATACATTTTGAAACAATTCAAAAACCAAACCTTTTTGCTCAAAAAATAGCGTTTTTACCTAAAATACTCAATCATTTATGCTACTTTTGAGACAGACTGACGTTGGCAATAATTATGAGGAAAATAATTTTAATTACATTAATTTTTATTTCATACGAAATTTCATCCCAAAATAAATTCTTGGATTTTATTGTAACTCACAATAATGACACTATTTATGGAAGATATAGAGGTAATAAGTTAATCGATCCAAACAAAAAATCTCATAAAGTAAATAGAAAAAAAATTAAAACAATAAGGTCTGATAATAAAATATACCATTTAGCTTTATTGAAAAATAAAGAGTTTTTTGGTGATAAAAACGATAGTCTTATAGGAATATCGAAAAATCAAAAACCATTATTTAAAGAAGAAAGTTATTATTATATAAGAAAACTGAATAAAAAGGAAAGGAGAGACTTTATAGTTACAAAAAACAATGACACAATTTTCGGAAAAATAAAACAAATAACTTTTGGAGGAAAAAAACTTGTAACTGAATTAGGAGAAAAATATCCTGTTTCAAGTTCAAAATTATATAGAGAAAAAGGTGCGATTTTTTTAATCAGAAATGATTTAAAAACTAAAGGAAACCTGACTTCTCCAAATGAAGTAGAGCTTCTATACAATGGAAAAAAAGCTAAACTTTTTAAACAAGTTATAGAAAACACAAATTATTATAATGTTCATTATTATATTGAAAAAGATGGAAAAATGGAATTAATTATACCAGAACGTTTTACAAAAATGATAATGCGGATAATGCCTGAAAATAAAAAACTATTGAATAAACTGAGAAAAAGAGAATATACATTTTATGATATTTATTTAGTCATAAAATATTTTAATGAAATTTAACAGAATTAACTATTGCCAACACCGATAGCTGATGCACAACCCCCAAATTTCAAAAAAATAGAATTCATTTTAAAGCTATGTAAGGGCTTTATTTAGAACGAAGCCAAAATTTTTAACTCCTTATTTTGCTTTTTTTCTGAGCTTAAAACGAAATTTATTAAGTGATATCGTACGTTTTTTAACCAAAACACAAAAGCAACCGCTTTTGCCTCAGTTTTAGTAGGTTTACCCAAGAATTTTAATAGTTTTTTAATGTTATATGCAGCCCCAGCCATGAGCATGCACTTATTCGCCCCATCAATGCCCCTAACATTAACTTTGCGCAAGCCTATATACTGCGTGAGAGTAATCAATATTATGGGATTCAAGACCCTTGTAAAAGAGGTATAATGTCTTATTAAAACACATTTTACCGTTATTGTAAGCCTATTTGGGGCTGTATGCCTTAAAATAACAGCTTTACAAACTCAAAAGATACATTTTGAAACAATTCAAAAACGAAACTTTTTTGCTGAAAAATTGGCGTTTTTACCTAAAAAAATCAATCATTTATGCTACTTTTGAGACAGACTGCCGTTTTGCATAATTTAAAAAAAAGAATATGAAAATAATTTTACTGACTTTATTTATTGGAATTTCAACCATCCAAATCAACCAAGAAAGACCAATTGACAAATGGATTCAAGAAATCGTTGAGGAAATGATTGAAATGAATGACCTTGAAAAATATAGTGAAAAAGAAATCCCTTCTGACATAAAAGTTAATTTTATTATGGTAGAATCCGTGAAAGATATACAAATTGAAAATGGAATTATAAGTATGCTCGTAAATCACGGAACTGGAAAATATTGTACTGAATTGAAATTTAAATACGTGGAAAAAAACAAAAAATTCTATCTGATTTTCGACGAACCAGAAAGGAAATTTATTAATCCATGGATTGAAAAAAATAAAGTATGTGAGTAAAAACTATGCACAATACCGGTAGCTCATGCACAACACCCAAATTTTAAAAAAATAGAATTCATTTTAAAGCTATGTAAGGGCTTTATTTAGAACTAAGCCAAAGTTTTTAACTCCTTATTTTGCTTTTTTGAGGGCTCAAAACATATCAAATATGCCATTTGAACATCCCCCCGTTGTAGGCTTCCCGAAAAACAGGACAGTCATAAATTCTAATTTACTAACTTTAAATTCAAACTATCATTATGAAGAGTACCAAAAAACACTATCAATCTATACAACCAAATAAGATTACACGTATCTTTAGGATGTAAAACACCGAATACAGTATTAAAATCAGCGTAAAATCTCCCGAAGCTTCAGGATTAAACTGTAGCTATATTTCAAGACTTAATATTAGAGCACCGAAATGAAACAATGGAAACCCGAAATATTATTTAAACTATTGTGGATAGGACTTACCTTATTCACAATCTATATTTTTGGGTGGCTGACCTTTGTTTATTTAACATTTGGAAATCTCTTTAAGGAAAAGTATGAAATTTGGAATTTACTCTTGCCGAATATCTTGACAATTGGACTTTTGATTTTCTACACAAAGGAACTTTTAATTGGAAATAATCCTGAATCAAAAAATCGGAATTTAAAATCGTTGCTAATTTTTTCTACTTTAATAACAATTTTGACTTTTATTCAAATCCCTCAATTTGAATTGTTGCTCACGGATTTAAAATCGGAATATTGGCAAGTCATGATATCGCTGATTATTGTTTTGACGTCATATGTTGGAATAATAGCAAATAGAATTTTAAAATTAATTAAACCAAAAAACAAAAAACGAAAATAGAATAACTTTTGAAGAATGGTATTCCAAATGGTTAGATGATGAATACATAGGTTTAAAAAGATTGAAAGAAACTAAACCAGCTTTATATCAACTTGAAAAAAATAATAACCCAATAGTTCCTTTGATTTGGAGATGGTTGAAGAAAAGATCAAGATAAATTAATGACTATAGCTAACAAATATGTATAACCAGAATTACGGCGGATTCTACTTCTTCCGAATCCACTCGGTAATTACGAATACTTGTACTTAAACAAAGTATATAACTTTAATCCCGTAACAACATTTATAAATTGTTGTAGCTGTTATTTTGAAAAACCAATCGTAGAAAAAATGAACTCAGAACAAAATTATGTAGAAATAAATCGACAATCTTGGAACAACAGAACCGAAATACATTTAAAATCGAAATTCTACGACCTTGACAATTTTATCAAAGGAAAAAATTCACTAAACAACATCGAATTAAACTTGCTTGGCGACGTAAAAGGAAAAACCATTTTGCATTTACAATGTCATTTCGGGCAAGACACTATTTCGTTGAGCAGACTTGGAGCAAATGTTATAGGTGTTGACTTATCAGACAAAGCTATTGAAAGTGCAAAGCAAATTGCAAAGAACACAAATTCAAATACAAAATTCATTTGTTGTGACATTTATGACTTACCAAACCATTTGAACGAAAAATTTGATATTGTTTTTACAAGTTATGGAACAATTGGTTGGTTACCAGACTTGGATAAATGGGCAAAAATTATTTCTAATTTTTTAAAACCAAACGGACAATTTGTGTTTGTAGAATTTCATCCTGTTGTATGGATGTTTGACGATAACTTTGAAAAAATTGATTACAGATATTTTAATTCAGGAGCAATTATAGAAACAGAAAATGGAACTTATGCCGACAAAAAAGCAGCTATAACCCAATCATATGTAATGTGGAATCACGGAATAAGTGAAGTAATAAACAATTTAATTAATAACGAACTTGAAATAAATTCTCTTGAAGAGTTTGATTACTCCCCCTATAACTGTTTCAATAAGACAATAGAATTTGAGCCGAGAAAATATAGAATAGAACATTTAGAAGACAAAATCCCAATGGTTTATTCAATAACAGCAAAAAGAAAAAACAATAGGTAAATACGCAATGTTACTGCCGCAGGGGCAACAAAAGTAAACTGCCCATACATGCCGTTGTGTGTAATAATTTGAAGAAACAGAACAAAATATGTTAAATGAAAAAAAATCAATTTTAAAAAAAACATCTAAAACAGTTACAGATACTTCTGAACAGGTACTAGCTCAACTTAAAAACGGGCTTTCTAAAATTGGAGATATAGGAACAAATACCAAAAATAAGTTTGTTGATTATGTAAAAGATGTATTTGATGTTTTACCTTTAATTGAAAACGCAGGATTTAAAACAAATAGGGTAATCGTTGGAATTTCTGTTCCGCCATCTATAGAAATACATTTTAGTAGATATAAAGAACTTAATGAAAAAGAGACTAATAAATTACTTGAATTATATTCTAACAGAAAAATGTTTAAATTAATATTCAAAGCATTGAGAATGTCAAATGAATTTCAAGGAAAATTATCTTCGGAAACATTAGTTTTTAGTGAAACTTGTATTGAGATTTCAATTCCACCAAAAGTTAGTATAAAATACCTAAATAAAGATATTTCTA
Source organism: Tenacibaculum tangerinum (assembly GCF_029853675.1). Lineage (NCBI taxonomy): Bacteria > Pseudomonadati > Bacteroidota > Flavobacteriia > Flavobacteriales > Flavobacteriaceae > Tenacibaculum > Tenacibaculum tangerinum. The sequence continues at coordinate 1,631,608 of NZ_CP122539.1, forward strand.
ATCTAACTAAAATTGAAAGCGAATTTGATTAAATAACGTAGCACAGCACTATATGAAAATCATTATTACTTCTGTTCAAAACCAAAGCACGTTGCACTTTAAAAACTAATTTATTGTTGTGTTTTGAGCTTTCTTCTTGAACTTCATACGAAACTAATAATAACAGAATATATAGCGAATGAGTAGAAATTATGGCTTCTCATGTGGCTGCGTCTCACATGTCATAAACCAACTATATTTGAAGAAAGGGTTTAACTCTAAAAAGTCAACCCCTCGATAAATAAGTTTATACACTTTATGAGATAGTATCAATCAGAATTTCCTTAGGAAATTCATCTCGCTCTTAAATGTTTACTATACTAGTTTCTTAAACACGCATCTAAACATAAACCAGACATTTTGCGCAAGCACTAGAATCTAAAATTTGCAACAATTCTTTTCCAAACACATCGTTTCATTATTCCTTTATATTATGTGGATAATTCTTATCACGATTCTGAAATCGTAGAATATGTTCTTTTACAATCACACCTTTATCAACATTTATAGCATTTAGTATGGTTTTATTTTCATTCCAACTCTCGCGACCAGATATAACAGACGGTACATGCACTAGTAGCGCTGCAGAAATTGACCTTGAAGCACTTTCCCAAAAATAACTTGGTGTATGATTTACCGCGTAGTAATCAATATTATCTATAGCAATTATTGGGTTTTTAAAAGTGGTAGGTTTTGCGAAATAAAAACCCATACCTTCGTCGCAACTCACATCGATAATAAGTGCACCTGGTTTAAGCATCGATTTTTCTTCCTCTATTACATAATCAATTGGATTATCTGTATCTTGATATGTGCCATTAATTATTATTTCAGATTCATTAATTAAATCTAATAATGGTCTTTGTGAACCATCATGCTCAACAACAATTAGTCGTGGTTGGTTTTGGTTTCCTTTAATAACTCTAACATAGTCTACATTTAAGACTTCTTCTCTCACTTCATGATCTGGCCTTTGAATACATATAGTAATATCTCTAAAACCATGCGCTTTTAAGGCGTAAATAGCACCTCTACTTACAGCACCAAAACTAAATACAATTACCTTTCGCTGATTTCCATAATGACCATCTATTCCCTTTAATTGCAAGGCGTGTATAACTGCACTATATCCAGCCATTTCATTATTTTTATAAAATGTATGTCTTCCCATTTGTCCGCTAGGCGTCCACACATACATATCTTCAAAAGCAATTAAAGTTAATTTTTTATCTATAGCTGTTTGTGTAACTTTCGTATTTTGAGCACAATGCGGATAACCCCAAATAATACCTCCGTCTTTTAGTTCTTTAAAATCTGATAAAATAGGTTTGGCAATTATAGCACAACCTATGCTTGCTAAAATTTCACCTCTTGAAGCAACTCCTCCTGTTAAGGCACTGATATCTTTGTCTTCTATGTTAAAAGGTTTTCCGTAACCTTCTTCGAAAATAAGTTGTCTTCGAATATGTTCAGGAAGTCTATTTAAATGTGCAGGATGAACAGGCACACGCCTTTCATCTTCTTTCTTTGAAGTACCAATTACTCCCATTTTTAAAAAAGTCATATGTTTTTAAATTAACACGAATTGCACGGTAATGACATGAGCAAAGCGAAATATTAGAATTACTATTAGAAAGTTACTTACTAGCAATCAGGCATTAAGTTGGTTACTAGGGGTTCATTAATCAAAACAAAGACTTAAATTAAAAAGTCTCCGGAATTCGCTGAAGTAGTACGGAGAAATTCAATATCAACAGACAAATAGTACTTTGTCAAAGGTACCTTTAAATAAATGATTATAAAGATAATACCAAAATAATATTAAATCGAAGCTTCAGTATTAACCTGTAACTATATTTCAGAACAAGACACCTAGTTATTGATGAGAAATCGACTAAAAAATATTCTCTAAAATTGAGATATAAAGAGTCCCTTGAGACCATACCCTAAAAGAAATTAGCTTTTGCAATGATCTCCTTTTTTTATTCGTCATATTGTCAGTAAAAAACTATTGGCATCTTTTTTGTAATTTTTAAGGAAAAAACTTACTAACTTTACAGAGACAGAAAATAATTTTATGGACGATAATTTTTCACCACAGGTTAGAGATGTAATCACTTTTAGTAAAGAAGAAGCCTTACGACTAGGACATGACTTTATTGGAACTGAACATCTTTTGTTAGGTTTGATTAGAAAAGGAGATGGAAAAGCCATCGAAATATTAACAACTTTTGATGTTGACTTAGATTTAGTACGCAATAAATTAGAGAAGTTAAATCCCACCACCCCATCTATTACAACTCCACAAAAAAAGAGTTTACACCTTACTAGACAAGCAGAGAAAGCAATAAAAACAACATTTTTAGAAGCTAAATTATATCAAAGTAACGCAATAGATACTGCGCATTTACTGCTGTGTATTTTGCGCAACGAGAACGACCCAACTACAAAATTACTTCAAAAGTATGATGTAGATTATGAGCAAGCTAAAAACTTATACAAAGAGCTGCATGTTGATAATGATACATTTATTTCACCAATAGGAGAAACTCCTTCTGGTGACGATTTTGCAGATGAAAAATCGAATCCGTACGGACAACAACCTCAAAAAGGCAAGCAAGTAAAAAAGTCTAAAACCCCTGTTTTAGATAACTTCGGACGTGATTTAACCGCATTAGCCGTAGCAGGAAAATTAGACCCTGTTGTAGGTCGTTTAAAGGAAATAGAACGTGTTTCTCAGATCTTAAGTAGACGAAAAAAGAACAATCCAATGCTTATTGGAGAGCCTGGTGTTGGTAAATCTGCCATTGCTGAAGGATTGGCACTACGTATTGTAGATAGAAAGGTATCTAGAATTTTATTCGATAAGCGCATCGTTTCTCTAGACCTAGCCAGCTTGGTTGCAGGAACAAAGTATAGAGGTCAGTTCGAAGAACGTATGAAAGCTTTAATGAATGAACTCGAAAAGAACGATGATATCATTTTATTTATAGATGAAATTCATACCATTGTAGGCGCTGGTGGTGCTACAGGTTCTTTAGATGCTTCAAATATGCTAAAACCCGCTTTAGCAAGAGGAGAAATTCAATGTATTGGAGCTACTACCCTCGATGAATACAGAACGAACATTGAAAAGGACGGAGCCCTAGAGCGTCGTTTTCAGAAAGTAATTGTAGACCCTACTACAGTAGAAGAAACGATTCAAATTTTACACAATATTAAAGGTAAATACGAAGCACATCATCATGTTACTTTTACTGATGAGGCTATTGAAGCCTGTGTAAAATTAACCAACCGTTATATGACCGATCGCTTTTTACCAGACAAAGCTATTGATGCGTTAGATGAAGCAGGATCGAGAATTCATATTACCAATATTGTGGTTCCGCAACAGATTCTAGAACTAGAAGCAAAACTTGAAGAAATAAGAAGTAGTAAAACAAAAGCAGTAAGCGGACAAAAGTACGAAGAAGCTGCCAAGCTACGCGATGATGAAAAAAATATTGAAACAGCCTTAGATTCTGCTCAAAAACAATGGGAAGAAGATTCTAAACTACATAGAGAAACTGTTACTGAAGATAATGTAGCAGAGGTAGTATCGATGATGACAGGAATTCCTGTTAATCGCGTTGCCGAAGCAGAAAGTCATCGCTTAGCAGAACTGCCACAATTAATTAAAGGTAAAGTCATTGGTCAAGACAACGCTGTTGCCAAAGTTGTGAAAGCGATACAACGTAACCGTGTTGGTTTAAAAGACCCTAACAAACCTATCGGATCTTTTATTTTCTTAGGTTCTACAGGGGTTGGAAAAACTCAACTAGCAAAAGTATTAGCACGTGAGTTGTTTGACTCTGAAGATTCTTTAATTAGAATTGATATGAGTGAGTATATGGAAAAATTTGCCATTTCTCGTTTAATTGGAGCACCTCCAGGCTATGTTGGTTATGAAGAAGGAGGACAGTTAACTGAAAAAGTGCGTCGCAAACCTTATTCAGTAATTTTATTAGATGAAATTGAAAAGGCACATCCCGATGTATTCAATATGCTTTTACAAGTATTAGATGATGGATATATAACCGACAGTTTAGGTCGTAAGATTGATTTTAGAAACACTATTATCATCATGACTTCAAACATTGGAGCTCGTAAGTTAAAAGATTTTGGTGGAGGTGTTGGTTTTGGAACTGCTTCAAAAAAAGAACAGGAAGATGCCCATGCTAAAAGCGTTATTGAAGGTGCCTTAAAAAAATCGTTTGCTCCTGAATTCTTAAATCGTATTGATGATATTGTAATCTTTAACTCACTAGAACGTGAAGATATTCATAAAATCATCGATATTGAATTGGATAAATTATTAAAACGTATTGACGACTTAGGTTATAAGCTAACTTTAAGTGAAAAAGCGAAGGATTATATTGCCGACAAAGGTTTTGATAAGCAATACGGTGCTCGTCCTTTAAAAAGAGCCATTCAAAAATACATAGAAGATGCTTTAGCTGAAGAAATTGTAAGCTCTAAGCTAGATGAAGGAGATTCAATTTTTATGGACTTAGATGAGAAGGATGAAAAACTTCTCATTACAATAGAAAAAGGCGAAAAGCCTAAAGAGTCCCGCACTGAAATTGACGAAGAGTAATAAAGTAAAAAACCCAAGCAGTATAGCTTGGGTTTTTTAGTATTTTTGCAAAAAAGAACATCTCTAAAACACAAGTAAATTCATTATAACTAATCATATCCAAAATCAGTTTTAACAATAAAAGACTCCCCACTTATTAATAGATTAAGGGTAAAATACACAATGAAGAAAATAACAAAGCATCTTTTAATCTTTAAAAGAAGAATAACTCAACAACACGAATTAAAAAAGTTATCTAAAATAGAAAACGACACACTTCAAAAGGTAATAAACGCATTTATAGTAACCCAAAAAAAATTGCACAAGAATGAAGATCTTAACTCATTTTCGAACTGTGAAAACTACAGAACTAAACTCTTAGCAGATAATACCCCCATTAGCTACAAAATATTCTCTTCCGATAAAGTAGTTTCGGTACGAGAAATATGCAAAAAAGCAGCCTCTGGCAAAAAATGGTGTCAGTTTTTATACCATTTAGTTGATGCAATTGATGCTCCTAAAGTTTTAGAAATTGGAACTAATCTTGGTATTTCAGGATCGTACATACTTGAAGCAATGAAAAATAAAAATGGTAAACTAACCACTATGGAAGGATTGCCTCAACTTTGCGAAATATCTGCTGCCCAATTCGCTACCATTGTTCCAAATTCAAAATTTGAAGTAATTCAAGGCTTGTATGAAAATACGTTCTCGAAGGTGATTGAAAATAAAGAAGAATACGATATACTATTTATTGATGGAAACCACCAAAAAGCTCCCACACTCGAATACTTTAAAGCTTTAAAAGCTACAATAAAAAAAACAGCCATATTTGTTTTTGATGATATTTATTGGAGCGATGGAATGACAGAAGCTTGGGAAATTATAAAGAAAGATAAAGATGTTAATTTTTCGATAGACTTGTACGAGCAAGGAATAGTAATAATTGACAAAAACGAACCCATACATCATAAAGAATTTAGTCTACATCTTTCTTATTAGAAATGCCTCTAGTTATTGAGTTGCTATGAATCATGTGCATATTTTTTTTACAATTACAGCAAATACTTTTAAGCCAAATTCATTAAACAGTAAAAACAGTCTTTAAATTTATTATCGAAGTTCTGCCTGTATACATTATTTTTTTGTATTTTTCGGCGTTTACAAAAAATTAAAGATTCTATCTCATTAGAAAAATAATGTTTTATTCAAATAAAATGTTAATTTCTTTGATAAAAAACTTTAAAAAAGTAACTTCGACCCCTTAAACACCATTATTTACTAAACACAAAACGATGAAAAAACTAGTACTTTTAGCCCTCATAGGAGTCACCATAATTTCATGTAAAAAAGAAGAACCTGTAAAGGATTATCTGATTTTATCTGGTAAAATTGACAATTATAAAAAAAGTAATCTTACTTTAAATGGCTTTAATTTTGAGAAAAAAATAAATTTTGACAAAAGCACCAGTTCTTTTACAGATACCTTAAGAATTGAGAGAGATGGGTATTACACCTTAATTTTTAATAAAAAACCGGTCAATGTATATTTGACAAAAACTGATGACACAGGGATGGTTTTTGATTTTAAAAATCTTAAAATTATCAACTTTGAAGGAGCTAATAAAGAGATAAACAACTATCTTCTTGAAAAGCAAAAAATTTGGCCTGAAATATTGGTAAGTGCCAATAAATATTTTGCCTTAGAGGAAGAAGAATTCCTAAATAAAACTGAAGAATACAAGGAAGCAGTAACTGAACTTTCTATTTCTAAACAATTACCTGCTGAATTCATTACACAAGAAGTAAAAAATATAGACTATGAATGTTTAAGAAACATCTACAACTACCAAGATTACCACGCTACGCTTACAGGAAATAAAGATTTTAAAGTTTCAGAAGACTTCCCAGACCCTTTAGAAAACTTTAATTATAGTAGCGATAGCGATTATGTGAACTCGTATTTCTACAGAGCCATGTTAGAAGCTGAGTTAAAAAGAATCGCCACATTAAACAACAAAGAAGGAGAAGATTATTATTTAACATACTTAGAAACGGTACAAACTGAAGTTACCGATACGATTGCTAAAAACGATTTATTATACAGTAGTGCGCAAAATAGCATTACATATGCTAGTGATTTAAAAGAGTTTTACAAAAAGTTTATGGCGTACTCTACTAATGAAACGCATAAAAAAGAAATTACCAAAGACTATAATCTTTTAAAAACAACAGCAAAAGGACAACCTGCTCCTAAGTTTAAAGATTACGTGAATTACGATGGTGGTACCACCTCTATGGATGATTTATTAAAAGACGGAAAGTACTTGTACATCGATGTTTGGGCTACTTGGTGCGGTTACTGTAAAAGAGAGATTCCTTTATTAAAGATGTTAGAACAAGAATACCACGGTAAAAACATAGAGTTTGTAAGTATTAATGTTGATGATAAAGGGAAAGAAGAGAAGTGGAAAGAAACGATTCAAGACAGAGAAATGACTGGTATACAATTAATGGCGGGAGACAGTCACTTGAATCTAGAATGGGCTCAAAACTTTTTAATCAAGGGACTGCCAAGATTTATCATCATAGATCCTGAAGGTAAAATTGTAAGTCCAAATGCTCCTGCACCATCACAAGGAGAAAAATTAATTAATTTGTTTAATGAATTGGGTATTTAAAACCTAATTTGTTTTCTATACATCAATAAAACAACCACTGATTAAGAATCAGTGGTTGTTTTATGTTATAGATAAAATAATGGTGGTTAGTTCAATTAACTAAAATCTATTATCCCCATCTAAAATATCTCCCAATCCTCCTAACACACTGCCTTCTCCCCTATCACCTCTTCCTGTTTGAGGTGCCATAGCTAACACTCTACCTGCTAATCGGCTAAATGGCAACGACTGAACATATACCGTTCCTGGTCCTCTTAACCTTGCAAAAAACAAGCCTTCTCCACCAAAAATGGTGTTTTTTATTCCTCCTACAAATTCAATATCGTAATCAACATCTTGCGTAAAACCAACGATACAGCCTGTATCTACTTTTAATACTTCTCCGGGTTGTAGCACTTTTTTTGCCATAGTACCTCCTGCGTGTACAAAACCGATACCGTCTCCTTCCATTTTTTGCATAATAAACCCTTCTCCTCCAAACAAGCCTCTACCTAAGCGTTTTGAGAATTCAATTCCAATCGATACTCCTTTGGCAGCGCATAAGAAGGCATCTTTTTGACAAATGAATTTGCCACCAAACTCAGTTAAATCAATTGGAATGATTTTTCCTGGATAAGGTGAGGCAAAAGATACTTGTTTTTTTCCCTGACCTTCATTGGTAAACACAGTCATAAACAAACTTTCACCCGTTAAAATTCTTTTTCCAGCAGAAAAAATTTTTCCTAACAACCCTTTTTCTTGATTTGATCCATCTCCAAAAATGGTATTCATTTTTATATCGGAATTCATCATCATAAAACTACCACTTTCAGCTACAACTCCTTCTTGCGGGTCTAATTCTATTTCAACGTACTGCATTTCTTCCCCAAAAATGCGATAATCAATTTCGTGTGCATTCATATTTTTTACTTTTATAGTTATAAGAAGATTTTTTTAGTGTTTTGTTACAAACGATTTCTTATCACCTAATATTTTAAGTATATCTAAAGCTTTAAAAGTGACTTCTTTTCGTTCTTTATTAAAAAACTTCATATTAAAATCCTCTAAAGGAATTATGTTTGTTGCGAAGAAATACACATTGTTTTTAACGGAGACGTAGCCAACAAACCAACCGTTATTTTCATTACCTCTTATCGACCAACCCGTTTTACCTCTTAGTACATACGCATTGTTTTTAGATAGTACCATCATCTTTTTTATAATGCTATCCGTTCGTTTAGAAATAGGTAATTCTGAAGTATACAGCCTTTTTAAGAAATCGATTTGTTCTAGCTGACTGATCTTCGATTTTCCTTGCAACCAAAAATTATCTAAGTTGGCTTCATGTACATCCATTGAACCAAAATTTAACTCTGCTAAGCTAGTTTTCATTCTTTCTACCCCGATTTTTCTTGCAACTTCTTGGTAACAAGGAACACAAGAATACTGGAAAGCTTGCTGTAAAGTTAAATCTTGCTCCCATACTTTCAAGTACCTAGATTCTCCATTCCATTTAAAAATCGTACTGTCATTTTTAACAACACCAGTTTCTAGGGCAATAATAGAATTAGGAATTTTAAAGGTAGATGCTGGTAAATTCCCTTTTGTACACCATTCAAAATCATTCGAATAGTAACTATCTTTATTCAAGTTATAAACTAATACAGCTCCTCCTAATTTTGTAGCATCGAGAATTTCTTGAAACTCCTCTTGAACTACAAATCTTGTTTCAGTCTTCTCTTTTCTATTCCTCTCTTCATTTTTACAAGAAAATAGCAACACAAAAGCTATAGAAAAATAACTGAATTTCATAAGTAAACTAATTTTTAACCTTTAAACTCCACTCATATTCAAATTTTGAAACAGAAACTCCCTCTTCATTAAAACCTTCAGAAGTAACGGTTACTGTTTGCCCTTCACCTGTATTAACTGCTTTTTGTATTGTTTCTCTTATTAATTCACCCTCGTTACACTCAAAACGAATTTTACCCTTAGCCTTTTTGGTAAAAGTTGCGTTCATATTGGTAACCAACATTGAAACCTTTTTACCCGACGCATCTATTTCTTTCATCACCAAAATACCTGTTGATAACTCTGATGCCATTCCTTGTACCGCCCAAAAAATTGATTTAAAAGGATTTTGATTTACCCACTTGTGAGTTACTTTAACCACTGCTGAATTGTTCGTAATTGACTGTAATCGCACTCCAGTAAAAAAAGCCGCTGGTAATTTAAAAAATAAAAAGGCATTAACTTTTCGAGGTGTAAACTTCATTTTTGTCAGTATTTACAGGCAATGTACAGCTTTTTATTTAATTAAGTCTCGAAACATAAATGTTAAATTATGTTAATTTTTAGTACTATGTATTGCATAATACCTTTTAAAAGATATATATTTGCAATGTAAAGTATTATATAAAATATTTCATCATGCAACACAACAACCAAAATACCAATGCCTTTTTAATACATATTTCTGCTTTTGCAGGGTATTTATTTCCTTTAGGAAGTATTATTACCCCGCTTATATTATGGCAAACATTGAAAGAAAGAGGTCCCTTTTTAGATGAACACGGTAAGGAAGCAGTTAATTTTAACATCAGCTTTGGTCTGTATATTTTTATACTAGGCGCTTCTTTTATTCCTTTTTTCTTCGGAAATATTTTTAATGGGTTTAATGGTATCAATATCGATTTTGGCGAACATCATGGATACGGAAGTTTATTTAACATTTTTGGATTTGCTTCACTAGTCAGCATTGTCGCTCTTATCAAAGTAGCATTGATCATCATAGCTGCTATGAAAGCCAACAAAGGCGAAATGTATCATTATCCGCTAACCATAAAATTTATAAAATAACCCATAAACCGCATTACATGAAGATCGAAAACACAAAAGCACAAATGCGCAAGGGCGTTTTAGAATACTGCATCTTATCTATTTTACAAAAAGGAGATGCGTATACTTCTGAGATACTCTCGAGCCTTAAAAGTGCTGAAATGATTGTGGTTGAAGGAACCATATATCCGTTACTTACCCGCTTAAAAAATGCAGGACTCTTAAGTTACCGATGGGAAGAATCAACCTCTGGACCTCCTAGAAAATATTACGTACTCACCGAAAATGGTGGAATGTTTTTAAAAGAATTAGATAAAACATGGCATAATTTAGTAAACGCAGTAAACCAAGTAACAAGCACAAAATCAACTAAAGATGAATAAGACAATTAATATAAACTTAGGCGGATTTTTCTTCCACATCGACGAAACAGCCTATCAAAAACTAAAACGATACTTAGACGCTATTGCTCGTTCGCTAAGTGATGACCCACAAGGAAAAAATGAAATTATAGCAGATATCGAAGCCCGTATTAGCGAGTTATTATCTGAAAGAATTACCGATGCCCGTCAGGTCGTAAATGAAAGCGATATTGAAGAAATTATTGCGATTATGGGGCAACCTGAAGATTATGCAGAAGCTGAAGAGACATACAATGAAAATACTTCTTATAATTATAGCAGAAATACCGCTAAAAAAATGTTTAGAGATGGTGATGACAAATTTTTAGGGGGAGTATGTTCTGGTTTAGGGCATTATTTTAATATCGATGTAGTTTGGATTCGCTTGACTTTCTTAATCTTAACACTAGCAGGTTTTGGTTTTGGAATTATAGGCTACATCATTTTATGGATTATCCTACCAGAAGCTAAAACTACTTCTGAGAAGTTACAAATGGAAGGAGAAGCCGTAAATATTGACAACATTGAAAAAAAATTCGTAACGAATTTAACAACCTTTCTACAAAAGTAAAGGAAGGCGCCCATGATTTATCGGATAAAATCTCAAATGCCGATTATCAAAAACTACGTAACCAAACAAAGTCTGGTTTTCAGGATTTTATAGACACAATGGGTAAAATTTTACTTGCCGTATTCAAAGTGTTCGGTAAATTCATGGGCGTTTTACTAATCTTTATTGCCGGAATAACTATTATATCGCTGCTACTCGGATTATTTTCGGTAGGTAGTTTAGAAATCTTGAATTTTGATAGTGAGTTTGTTCATTATCCCCCGTTTCTTTATGATGCTACTTTACCTAAATGGCTATTAATGACCTCTTTATTTATTTTAATAGGAATTCCATTTATCGTTCTTTTTATTTTAGGCTTAAGAATCCTTTCACCAAATGTAAAAAGGTTAAGCACTACTGCCATTTTAACGATTTTAGGTCTTTGGTTAGTATCACTATTTGCCGTAGGATTTTCTGCTATAGAATACGCAACCAGTCATGCTTACGATGGCACAAGTGTTAGCAAACATAGCATCACCTACAACCAAGAAGACCCTTTAAAAATACGTGTAGTAAACGATGATAATATTTACTACAATCATAATGTACGCAATCGTAATAACTCTATTTCTGTTCATGTAAAAGATAAAGAAATGAAGTACTCTAACGATGTTAACATTGATGTTCGTAAGAGTGAAACAAACAATGCCTACATAGAAATTAAGAAAACTTCTGAAGGTAGAAAACGATACGACGCAAATAATAATGCTGAAGCAATTCGATACAACTTTAAAGTTGCAAACAATACGATTGTTTTTGATGCTTTCTTTTTAAGTGAGTATAAAAACATATCGAAAGATGAAGAAATTGAAGCTACTATATACATTCCCGAAGGAACAACTGTATATTTTGAAGGCTCTTCTCGTAACTTTTTAAACGATGTAAAGAACATTCAAGATGTATATGATCGTGATATGGCAAACCATCACTTTAAAATGACTTCTAAAGGTTTTGATTGTTTAGATTGTGATAAGGAAGATATTAATAGTAATTCTGAAGAATGGAATTCTGATAATAACAATGACAACGACAATGACGTAAGTTTTTTATTTGATAGTACTATAAATGACACAAAAGCTGAATTAATTATTACCAAAGAAACAACCAAAAAAGAATTGGAAAAACTTGCCAACTGGTTCAAAGACCGCAAAAATATTGATATTGATTTTTCTGAATCTGATTTTTATCCAAATGGTAAAATTAAAGCCTATTCTTTAAAGGTAGATTGTAACGACGGATTCAAGGGAAACAGCAATTATAGCGGTATCGTATTTGGTAACGGTAAGCACGGATTTACTAGAAAGTATAACGAAGAAGATAAAAGCTTAGCTTTTAAAATTTGGTAAACGCATCATCAACTGAAAAACTATGAACGATTTATTTGACTTCTTCTTTAAAGGTAACTTTTTTATAAAAACAGTTACTCTACTATATACTCTTCTGCTCTCTTGGGTAATGAACGGACAAGTACATGAAATACCAAACTACAAGCCTGTTGCTGTCAATTTACACAATGAGATTGTAAAAATGGATAGTATATTTTTCAATGCTTATAATACTTGTAATCTAAAAACACAAGCAGATATGTTAAGTGATGATATTGAGTTTTTTCATGATAAAGGAGGTGTATCTACTTCTAAAAGCGAAATTATAGCTGCTACTAAAAAGAATATTTGTGGTAAAGTTACTCGCAATTTGATAAAGGGAAGTGTAGAAGTGTATCCTATAAACAATTATGGAGCAGTAGAAATTGGATATCATAAGTTTTTTAACAATCAAGAACCAAATGCTAAAGCTATTCCTAGCAAATTTATTGTCGTTTGGAAAAAAGAAAACAACCGATGGTTAATGACTAAAATTATTAGCCTGCATTAACATATAGTTTTATACTAACAACATTAGTTCATTGGTTAGCTAACTCCGGTGACACTAATACTTGGTTTTATTAGTTAAGCCAAAGCTTGTACAGCTTTGGCTTTTTACTGTATAATACCATTATAAAAACTTAACTGCTCTTTTTTTACAATGTATATATCCACATTTTTTTTATTTTGTACTTTTAAAATCTACAACTTTTATAAAAGTAACACATGCAACCAAACAACACAGCAAGTATTTTTAGTGATCGTATTCAATTACCCTTTCAGTTTAGTGCTGCCAAAATGTTAGAAGAAACTAAAGCGCTACAGTTAGAGAATTTTGAATATTATAATGTTATTCCTTTACGCTCACCAGCGCATCTGGTAGATACCTCTCTGCCTTTTCCCCCTCCCGCAGATGATTATGCTGATGGTTCTTGGACAGATTGGCTAGATACCAAAGCCTTAAAACAGTCTTCTTATTTAACTAGCATTGTAGATTTTTTTAAGGAACACACAACTGTAACTTTAGTTCGATTGCTTCGATTGGCACCTCATTCTACAGTAAAAGAACATATAGATGCTACTTTGGGATTAGAGGTTGAAAAATCAGTAGTTCGCCTTACCATACCTATTCTCAACAATAAAGATGTAACTTTTTACTTAAATAACACGCCTGTCCAAATGCAAGCTGGTGAGTGTTGGTATTTGCGACTTACCGACCCGCATAAAGTAATAAATGATGGAGCACAAGAGCGTATTAATATGACTATTGATATGATTCCGAACGATTGGCTTCGACACGTCATTAAGGAGAGCGACAAAAACGTTGCTGAATAAAACTAAAAAGGTTACGATTTTTGTTCGTAACCTTTTTAGTTTTTTATCTTTTTATTCGCTATTCCAAGCCTCCTAAATAACGCTCTGCATCTAGGGCAGCCATACAACCTGTACCTGCTGCTGTAACTGCTTGGCGATATTCTTTATCTTGTACATCTCCTGCTGCAAAAACACCAGGTAAGTTTGTTTTGGTAGATTTTCCTTTGGTAATTAAGTACCCTGTTTCATCCATGTCTAATATTCCTTTAAACAGGTCAGTATTCGGTTTATGACCTATGGCAATAAACACTCCTGTTACTGGAATTTCTATTTTCTCTTGAGTTTGATTGTTAACAGCTCGTACACCTTCTACAACATTGTCACCCAAGACCTCATCAATTTCGGTATTATATAAAACTGTAATATTCTTGGTTTTATTTACACGGTGCTGCATTGCTTTAGAAGCACGCATGTAATCTTTACGAACTAACATAGTAACCTTGCTACAAATATTTGCTAAATAAGTAGCTTCTTCTGCTGCGGTATCTCCTGCGCCCACTACAACAACATCCTGTCCTTTGTAAAAGAAACCATCGCAAGTAGCACAAGCAGATACACCACCTCCTATTAAACGTTGCTCACTTTCTAATCCTAAATATTTAGCAGTAGCTCCTGTAGAAATAATAACCGTTTGTGCTTCAATTTCAGTTGATTCATCAACTATAACCTTATGTATTCCTCCTTCTTTCTCTGAGAATTCTACTTTTGTTACTACTCCAAAACGAACATCGGTACCAAAACGTTCTGCTTGATTTTTTAAATCTTCCATCATTGCTGTACCATCAGTTCCATTTGGATATCCAGGAAAATTGTCAACCTCAGTAGTTGTAGTTAACTGTCCTCCCATTTGCATTCCTGTGTACATCACTGGTTTCATATCTGCTCTTGCTGCATAAATCGCTGCGGTATACCCTGCTGGTCCAGAACCAATAATCAAACATTTAATTTTTTCTGCCATTATTTAAAATTTTTGAAGTTACAAATGTAATTTTTTTTTACTTCTATTATCTGTTTTTGAATAGATTTTAACTATAAACTTATTAGGATTATAGTAGCTAATAAATATTTTATTTTTTTATTTCTCATTTACTTTTTTTTCTAAATTTGCAGTCCGAATTACTCAGGGTGTATCCTCTCAACTTCGTTCGAGATAAACTATACTACGAGTATATTATTTTCGGGGTGTAGCGTAGCCCGGTCATCGCGCCTGCTTTGGGAGCAGGAGGTCGCAGGTTCGAATCCTGCCACCCCGACTAAAATTAATACCAAAGAAAATTAAAACCTTGTAAATCATATGATTTACAAGGTTTTATAGTTTTTACCAAGAATTGAATCAAAATAAATTGTGAAACTACACCAAAATTGGTGCATTCATTCCAAAATTACAATTACTCAAGTTTATGTAAGGGTATTGAAAGAAAAGCGAGTTATAAAATTAACATCTTACTTAAAAAAAGTTAAAATTGAACCTATGAAGTTAAAAAAGAAGTTAGATTCATTTAATTAATATTCATCTTGATATTATGCTTAAAACATACCTAAATAGTATTCCTTTCTAATCTCATTCCCTTTTACCCTTATTTCTTTAACATATATATTTTTGTCTAATAATTTCTATAACTAGGAAAGAACTAATCAAAATAACAGAACTCTAAAAAAAGAAAGCAACCCAAAAGATTAAAACTAAGAGAATAAAGAAGCTAAACCAATGTTAAGTTGAAAAATCTGATTTTTTTTAATTAATTTGCTCGTATAATAATCAATCGCTTTTTTATTTCATAGTTACCCCCATGCAAAAAATATTTATCGCAACAGCATTCTTAATACTATCTTACTCAAATAATGAATTAGATTCATTATCACTGCAGCTAGACAAAGAAATACAAAAAAAAGAATTCTACGACAACCAAAAAGAAAGAAGAATACAATCTCTTATTGAAAAGAGTAATAAGGCCAAAAACCTAGAAAAAAAATATGATATTAATAATGAAGTATTTAAAGAATATCAGTTTTACAGCTTTAATAAAGCACTTAAGTATCTTGAAAATAATATCCAAATTGCCCAACAGTTAAAAAACATAACATACCTAAATGAATCTAAACTCAAACTAGGTTTGTTACTTGTAAATACTGGTAGATATAAAGAATCTATCGATGCATTGAATGAGATAGATAGGAGTACGCTACCAACCCCATTATTAAATGATTATTACATTGCTTATAACGAAGGATATTCTGGGCTTGCCTACAATACTGCTGTTAATAGTAGTAAGTCTAATTATACACAACTGTATTTAGCTTATCAAGACTCTCTTTATTCTCGACTCAAATCAGATTCTGAAGAATCTCTAAGGATAAAAGAAAAAGAGTTTAGAGATAACCGAAACCTTAAAATGGCATTACATATAAACGACCAACGCTTATCAAAAGTAAAAGAAGGGTCTAGATTATTTTCTCTAATTACCTTTGAAAGGTCTTTACTATATGAACTTGAAGGCACTATTTTAGAACAAAAAAAATATTTAATTTTGTCTGCCATATCAGATATTAAAGCGTCAGTTAAAGACAATGCCTCTTTAGGCACACTTGCCAAAGTACTGTTTACCGAAGGAGATATAGATCGTGCTCATCGATACATTAATTTTTCTTATGATGATGCAGAGTTTTTTAATTCTAAATTACGTTTTATTAATATTGCCAATAGCATGCCTTTGATTACAAAGACCTATGAAGAAAAAACAACCAAACAAAAGGAAAGACTTCAAAAACTATTAGTATTCATTAGTGTACTGAGTATCTTTTTGTTAACTGCCGTGTATTTTATATATAGACAGGTAAAAAAAGTTTCACAAGCTCGAAACGAGTTAAAATTAGCTAATGAAAATTTAAGAAAACTATACAAGGAACTCTCGGAGGTAGACAAAGTTAAAGAACACTACATAGGTTCGTTCATAAACCTATACTCAGAGTACATATCAAAATTAGACGTTTATAGAAAACTAGTTAGTAAGCATGTAAATGCTAACCAAATGAATGCCTTACTAAAACTTTCTAAATCTAAACAGTTTATCGATGAAGAACTAGAAATTTTTAACAAAAACTTCGATACTTCTTTTTTACACATTCACCCTAACTTTATTGATTCTGTTAATGAACTGTTAGAAGAAGATAAAAAAATAGAATTAGAAGATAAAACAAAACTAAATACCGAGCTACGAATTTTAGCCTTGATAAAATTAGGAATTACAAGCAGCTCAAAAATTGCAAAAATCTTACGTTACTCTGTTAACACAATTTACAACTATCGTGCTTCGATAAAAAACATGGCAAAAGACAAATCTACTTTTGAGGATTTAATAAAAAACATACAATAAAAGTGATATAATCTTTTTTTTCTTTTTTTAACTTTTTTTCGACAAAAAAACACCTCTTTTTTTTACAAAACAACAATAAAAATCCACTTTTGATATTATTTTTATAAAAATTAAACAACTTAAAATCATAAAGTTAACACCAAAAAGTTATTAAAACCATCCACTTATTGCTTAACTTCTATTGTTAAGAGAACATTAACAAAGTAACTTGTGATGACTAAATGATTAACTTAAATTTTAAGAATATATGATACTACTTAAGCGGTTACTTATTGCAATTTTAATTCTATTTTCAAGTCAAATAGCAATTGCACAAACAAGTGTTTCTGGACAAGTTGTCGATAATTACGGTATTCCATTCCCCGGAGTAACAGTTATAATTAAAGGTACAATTATAGGAGCAAGCACTGACTCAGATGGTAATTATTCTATTAACGAAGGAATAACCAAAAATTCAATTCTTTCCTTTAGCTTTCTAGGCTTTAAAAGCCAAGAAATACCTATTAATGGACAATCCATAATCAACGTACAGATGGAAGAGGATTTCGATACTCTTAAAGAAATTGTTGTAGTAGGATATGGTTCTCAGCAAAAAAAGGATATTACAGGATCTGTTGCCAGTATTGATACGAAATATTTCGAATCTCGACCTAATGTTCAAGTAGGAGACCTATTACAAGGACAAACTGCTGGTGTACAGTTACTTTCCAATTCTGGGAAACCTTCATCAGGATTTAGTTTAAGAATTAGAGGTACTAGTTCTATTAACGCAGGTAACGAACCTCTATACGTAGTGGATGGTGTACCTACAGACGATACAAGATCAATCAATCCTAGCGATATTGACAAAATATCTGTATTGAAAGATGCAGCTTCAGCAGCCATTTATGGTACACAGGCAGCAAATGGTGTAATATTAATTACCACCAAAAGAGGAACCACAGCCAAGCCAAAGGTAACATTAGACTTTTACACCGGTGTTTCTCAAGTATGGAAAACCCTTCCTGTATTAAATGGTGAGCAATATAGGGATTTGATGACAGAAATGGGTTTATCTACTGATTGGGAAAACTACACAGCGCGCACAGACTGGCAGAAGGAAATTTTTCAAAATGGTATCTCACAAAACCTTCAAGCCTCTGTTTCTGGGAAAACTGAAGATACCAACTATTTCTTATCGGTAGGACACTTTTTTCAAGAAGGTGCTGTTAGAAGTGCCGAAATGGAACGAACCAACTTTAAAATTAATATTGACCAAGATATAAATGACTGGCTTAAAGTAGGTACCCGAATTGCTTATACCGATTATCGCGATGTCGATGTAAATGACAATAATAGCGTCAACCAAGGTGGTGTGATTTTAGGTGCGTTATCCACTCCTTCTATCATTGGTGTTTATAACGAAGAAGGCATGTTTGCTAGTAATCCGTTTCAAAACTGGGAAAACCCATTAGCAAGTACAGATGGTTTGAAAAGGGAGTATAACAGCAGACGCTTGTTAGGTAATATATACCTCGAGGCGAAGTTTTGGGATGGATTTAAATACCGCTTAAATTACGGTGTAGATAATAGTAGTGGTGTATATGACTCTTTTCTTGATCCTTATAGAACTGGATACGGTGTTGCTATAGGAGGAGAAGGAATTAATAACACCGATAGAAAATCGTTCTACATCATAGATAACACGTTGAGTTTTAACAAAATATTTAATAAACATTCTGTTGAAGCTCTAGTAGGTTCTATAGCTCAAAAGTTTAAATATGAAAATAGCAATGTGGTAACTCGAAATTATGCTGGCGATGCTGTTATAACACCGAATGCTGGTTCTGAAATTTTTTCTGCATCTGCTTGGAAATCTGAAAGTACAAATGCTTCTTTTATCAGTAGAATTAATTATAGCTATGATGATAAGTACTTGTTGACTGCAAATTTTAGAGCTGACGGTTCAAGTGTTTTTGGCCCTGGGAAACGTTGGGGTTATTTCCCATCACTATCTGTTGGATGGCGTATTTCAAAAGAAAATTTTATAAGTGATGACTCTTTTATCAGCGATTTAAAAATTAGAGCTGGATGGGGTATCGTTGGAAATGATAAAATAGGAGGTTATGGTTATCTAGGAAGAGTAGGTAGTGGCTCAAACTACCCTATTGGAGGAAGTCCACAACCTGGCACCTATCCTATTTCCATAGAAAATCGAAAGTTAAAATGGGAAGAAACTGAACAAAGAAATATTGGTCTAGATTTATCTTTATTCAACAGTAGAGTTAGCTTAACAGCCGATGCCTATATCAAAGAAACAAGAGACCTACTTCTAAGAGCCCCACTACCAACTGCCACAGGATTTGATAATGCTATTCAAAACATCGGTAATGTTGAAAACAGAGGATTTGAATTCAATTTAAATACAGTAAATGTAAGATCTGAAAACTTTTCATGGACTTCTGGATTCAATATTACATTTAATCGAAATAAGGCATTAAACTTACTCGGTCGAGAAATATTATTAGGTCCTATAGCAGGAGGAAGAGGAGAAGCTTCTATAGCAAGAGAGGGAGAGCCGTTGGGTTCGATTTATGGCTATGTTTTCGGTGGAGTAGACCCAACCACAGGAGATGCTTACTACATCGATAGAAATGGTGATCCTACCTTTACCCCTTCTGAAGATGACAGAACTATTATTGGCGATGCCAATCCAGATTTTTTCTACGGATTTACAAACGCATTCAATTATAAAGGTTTTGGTTTGTTTGTTTTTCTTCAAGGAACACAAGGTAATGATATGTTAAATGCCACACGTATTGAAACTGAGGGTATGATTGACCCGAAAAACCAGTCGATAGCGGTATTGGACAGATGGAGACAACCTGGTGATATTACAGATATTCCAAGAGCTAGTTTTGGTAACAGTGATAATTCAAGGGTATCAACACGATTTATTGAAGACGGTTCTTATCTACGATTCAAGACCATTACTTTAAGCTATGATTTACCTCAAAATGTCTTAGAACAGCTAGGTCTTTCATCTTTAAAAATATACGGAACTGGAGAAAATATTTTCACCTTTACCAATTATTCTGGATTCGATCCAGAGGTAAGTGCTTTTGGCGGAAGTAGCACCGAAGCAAGCAATGTAGCACAAGGAGTAGATTTTGGAACCTATCCACAAACTAGAAATTTAATCTTTGGTGTAAACCTAACATTCTAAAAAAATATCATATATGAAACCATATAAAATTTTAATTACTCTTTTTATTTCAGTCACTATATTTTCATGTGATGATTATTTGGATCTGAGCCCTATTTCTGAGGAAACTAGTGGGAATGCCTATGAAACTGGAAGGCAGATAGAAGCGGCATTAGTAGGTGCATATGAGTCTTTTCAATCTTCTGAATATTATGTTTGGGATAATTTATTATTTCAAGATGTAAGATCAGACAATTGCTATGCGGGTGGTGATAATCCCGAAATTTTTCAGCTAGATTATTTAGACATCGCACCTACTCATTCGCGACTATTTAAGCATTGGTCGAACATTTACAATGCCATTGCTAAGGCCAATTTAGTTATAGAAAGGGTAGATCAAGTTGACGACCCAAACCTATCACAAGAACGCAGAAAACAAATCAAAGGAGAAGCGTTATTCTTACGTTCATATCATTATTTTACGCTAGTAAAATTATGGGGTGGTGTTCCATTAATTACCAGTACTTTAAAATCACTAGAAGCTGAAGACACTAATATTCCTCGTTCAAGCACTGAGGAAGTGTATGCGCAAATAACGTCAGATTTAGCTTTAGCAGCATCTCTATTACCCGATGTTTACGGTAATGATGCCAGTGTAAACAAGGCAAGAGCCACTTCTGGTGCTGCTCATGCATTAGCCGCCAAAGCTTACGCACAACAACCTAACCCAGATTATCAAGCAGTACTAGATCATATTGAAGCTGTTGAAAGTAGCGCAGCAAACTATCAACTTGTTGATTTTAATGAACTTTTCAGTGGCAACAACGAAAACAATGCTGAATCTATTATAGAAGTTCAATACCTAGGAGGAAACGAAGGAAATTATGGACCTCAACTGTTATTACCACCATCAATTAGTGGTGATTCATGGAGAAAATTTGTGACTCCGTCTGTTGATTTAGTAAATGCTTTCGACAGCGAAGGAGATACTGTTAGAAAAAATGCTGCTATCTTATTCGAATCAGTAGATTGGGTAGATGAGTTTTGGGGAAATGCGCAAAATACAAGCATTCCTTTTAGCTACAAGTGGAAAAATGCTGGCGGTTTTGCTAGTGCAGACAACACCTATCTTATTAGATACGGAGACATTGTTTTACTAAAAGCAGAAGCATATAATGAGCTAAACCAATTACAAAATGCTATTACTGAAGTAAATCGTATAAGAACAAGAGTAGAATTGCCAAATTTAACAAACGAACAAAGCATTTCTAAAGAGGTAATGCGAGAAACTATCCTTAAAGAACGTAGATTAGAGTTATTCCTAGAAGGACAACGATGGGACGATTTAGCTAGATACAATGTATTAGTCTCTACTATGAATAACTTAGTAGAAATAGACTTAAGAACAAATACTACTGTGAATTATAATATGACTGAAGCAAAAAAATTATTACCGATACCGCAACAGGAATTAGATAGAAACCCAGCATTAGTTCAAAATCCATTATAAAAAACAACTGATTATGACAACAAAAAATTTATATATAACAAAAATTGTAGCATTCTTTTTGTTGGTGTTAGTATCTTGTCAACAAGACGACAATTTACAACCCGAAGGAGAATGGGAGTTAAGTACACCAGCAGTCTTAACCCCTAGTTCTGGAGCTAAAATAACATTAGATGAAAATACTCCTAGTGAAACAGTTATGTTTAGCTGGGAAGCAGCAGAATCATCAGTGGGATATGGAGTAACCTACGAGGTATTAATGGACGAGCAGGGAGGTAACTTTACTGACCCTATTTTTGTCTCAAAATCTTCAGATAATGGTAACGATACGTCATTTACTATTACTTATGAAGAACTCAATAAAACTTTGGCATACAATGGCTATCCTGCAAACTCTGAAATTACTTTAGCCTTTGCTGTAAAAGCAAATAGCCTGAGTAAATCTAGCATGGATACTGGTGAACTAAAAATTGTAACTTTTACCAACCCTCTTATGCCAGAATCGCTATACATTTCTGGTACAGCAACAGAAGATAATGGAGATCTTTCTCAAGCAATAGAATTACAACGTCTTACCAGTAGCGATGGTACTTCTTTATCGAATAAATATGAAATTTATACTAGTTTAAAAGCTGGTGAAAGCTATAAATTTTACAACGAACGCTCTTTACCTGCATTACAATACGGTGGAAGTGAAGGAAATATTGAATTTTTCGGAAACGAAATAGTTGCAGAAGATTCTGGACAATACCGAATCACTGTAGATTTAGATAACAATACATACGAACTCCTTCACATAGAAAAATGGAGTATGGTAGGACAGCCTATTAATGGAGGCTGGGGAGGTGACGAACCTTTAGAATATCAAGGAGATGGAATATGGAAAGCCTCTATAAATTTATTTGAAACTGGTGGTTTTGTATTCAGAGCTAATGGAGATTGGGGATATTTACTAAAGCGTGTTGTTGGTACTCCAAACACACTTGTAATGGAAAGAGATGCTTCAAGTCAAGGACTTTCATTTGAAGATATACCTAATGATTTAACAGGTACCTATATAGTAACCTTAGACCTTTCTCCAGGTAACTATAACTATACCTTTGAGCGAGACGGTTCAGTTGCCGCTCCTATCGATACACCATCTCAATTATTTTTACTTGAAAATGGAACTATGATTGAAGAGTTTACGGTAGATGGTAACGTATTTAGTTCAAACAAATTCATCCCATTACAATCAAATAATACCTATACACTTAATAGTGCTTCTGACGGTTCTGGTACATCGTACTCTGTAGAAGGATTACTAGCAAGCAGTGATTCTCCAGATGACAATAAGGTTTCAGATGTATTAACTCTTGTTGAAAACAATAACACTTTTACGGTAGTTTCAGACAGAGCTATTCGCTTTAGCATAGATTTTAGTGCTCCGTCGTTAACTTGGACCTATTATAACTTTAGATTATTCCACTGGGATCAAGCT
Organism: Tenacibaculum tangerinum; assembly: GCF_029853675.1. NCBI lineage: Bacteria > Pseudomonadati > Bacteroidota > Flavobacteriia > Flavobacteriales > Flavobacteriaceae > Tenacibaculum > Tenacibaculum tangerinum. The sequence continues at coordinate 1,655,054 of NZ_CP122539.1, forward strand.
AACGAAAAGTGGGATGATAGACAAGAATTCTTAATGACCTACTCACACCCTAATACCTATACCGTTACTGCAGATCTTAGTGCAGATTATGACAGTAAATTTATTAGTCCTTGGGATTATGATTTAGGAAGTGATGCACCGTCTGCATTAGCTGGGAATTTAATTAAATCTGGTGGATCTAATATAGTTAACATAACCAATAGTGGTACCTATACTGTAACTATGATACTGAATGATGATTACGAAACTGGTACTTACGAATTTAAACAATAAATAAAGTGTTCAAAATAAAAGAAACATTTATATTATTTTCCCTAATTTTTACATTACAGGCCTGCGGGGGTAAGGAAGATGAAGTTACTCCTCCTCCCCCACCGCCGCCTGTGGTGGAAGCTAATGTAGATTTTTATCTTACGACACCCGATCAAGTTAATTTATTGAAAAAAACAACTGTCGGTGTTTCTTCAGATACGAATACAAATTTTACCATCAATGTTTCAGAAGGTACTACCTACCAAGAAATGGATGGTTTTGGCTACACGCTTACCGGAGGAAGTGCTATGTTGATTAACAATATGTCTTCTTCAGCAAGAGCAAGTTTACTACAAGAACTTTTTGGATCTGCAGAAAGCAGTATTGGTGTAAGCTATTTAAGAATTAGTATCGGTGCTTCAGATTTAGATGTAAAAACATTCAGCTACAATGATTTACCGAGTGGACAAACAGACGAAAATTTAAACAACTTTTCTTTAAATCAAGACAAGATTAATTTGATACCTGTACTAAAAGAAATTTTAGCAATAAACCCAGATATAAAAATATTAGCAACACCTTGGTCTGCTCCAACTTGGATGAAAACAAATAATAATACTGTGGGTGGGCAACTTCTAGAAAAGTACTATGGCACCTATGCTAATTATTTTGTGAAATACATTCGAGGTATGGCTAGTGAAGGAATTTCAATAGATGCTATCACAGTTCAGAATGAGCCTGAAAACCCATACAACAACCCAAGTATGGTAATGAATGCTGAACAACAAAAAGTATTTATTAGAGATTATCTAGGCCCCTTATTTTCTACTGAAAATATTTCAACTAAAATTATTCTTTTTGATCATAATCTAGACAATCCAGATTATCCTATTTCTATTATGGATGATGCTGTGGCAAAAAGTTTTGTTGATGGTTCTGCATTTCATCTGTACGCAGGAGAAATCAGTACGCTTTCATCAGTAAAAAATGCCCATCCAGATAAAAATGTGTATTTCACAGAACAATGGATGCAAGCACCAGGAAACTTTTATGGCGACATGCCTTGGCATATTAGAGAACTTACTGTTGGTGCCACACGTAACTGGAGTAAAACAGTACTAGAATGGAATTTGGCTTCCGACCCTAATAGCGGCCCACATACGAATGGAGGCTGTGAAGAGTGTTTAGGAGCCATTACTATAGATGGTAATAACGTTGTTCGAAACCCTGCTTATTATACGGTAGCTCATTCATCAAAGTTTGTTCCCCCAGGTTCAGTAAGAATACAATCTAATTATTCATCTGAATTTCCTAATGTAGCTTATAAAACCCCTGATGATAAAATCGTTGTAATTGTACTCAACGATTCAGATGTGCAAAAAGCTTTGAATATCAATGTACGATCAGAACCTGTAAGTGTAACTATGCCTAGTCGCGGAGTTGCAACCTTTGTTTGGTAAGCATACTTATTATAGCTCTTAATACGAGAGAAGTTACTTAAAAAGTAGGTTACTCTTGCTCATGCTTGCTACTCTATTTTTAGAAAAAAAACATAACTAAATTTTAAGATGAAAAAACTTATAACTCTATTAATTATTATTTTCCTTAATCAAACCATGACACCTCAAACGGTTAGTTCATGGTTAACGTTAGGTGATGAATCTCAAAAATTAACTCAGCAGTCAGATGTGTCTTTTGTAAACGATGATGGTTTAGGAACGAATGTTATAGACCTTAATCCTAATAATACTTACCAATCATTAGATGGGTTTGGATTTATGTTAACACAAGGTAGTGCAGAGGTGTTAATGAGTTTAAACTCAACCGTTAGAACCAATTTATTAAAAGAACTTTACGACCCATCAAACAACGCTGTTTCTATTGTTAGAATTAGTATAGGGGCATCAGATCTAAGCAATTCTGTATATACTTACAATGATACTCCTGGTGATGTGAACATGACAAACTTCTCTCTTGCAGGACCAGATCAAACTTATTTGATTCCTGTACTCAAAGAGATTTTAAGTATCAACCCGAATATCAAAATTTTAGCCACTCCATGGACAGCACCTATTTGGATGAAAACAAATCCTACTTGGATAGGTGACCGACTCGATACACAATATTATGCTGCTTATGCATTATATTTCATTAAATATTTGGATGCCATGAAGGCACAAGGTATTGATATTTGGGCTATTACTCCCCAAAACGAACCATTAAACACCAATAATGAACCAAGTATGTTTATGAGTGAAAATGAACAAATCAACCTAATTAACAACCATTTGGGGCCCGCCATTGTAAACGCTGGTTATAATACCAAGATTATCGCTTACGATCATAACTGTGACAACCCAAGATATCCTACTAAAGTATTAAATAGTAGCCCTTATGTTGATGGTGCTGCCTTTCACCTTTATGATAGAAGAGCACAAATATCAGCTATGTCACAAGTAAAAGAAGACACTGGAAAAAATGTATATTTTACAGAACAATATACTGGTGCAAACGGAAGTTTTGGAGGAGACTTAAATTGGCATCTAAAGAATGTTGTTATTGGTTCAACACGTAACTGGTCGAAAACAGTAATAGAATGGAACTTGGCAACAGATACAGAATATGGTCCGAGAACCCCAGGAGGCTGTGATGACTGCCTAGGTGCTATTACCGTTGGTAATGACGGTGTAAGCTTTACAAGAAATGTATCATATTACATCATTAGTCATATCAGCAAGTTTGTACAACCTAATGCTGAAAGAATAGAATCTAATATTACCGATATACAAAATGTAGCTTTCTTAAACCCAGACAATACTATTTCTCTAATAACCTTAAATGACTCGGGAGGATCTTCAAGTTTTAGAGTAAGGATAGGAGGTAAATCATTTAGTTATACACTTCCAAATGGAGCTGTTGCAAGTTTTAAATGGTCTATTGATGGTACACCAGTTGGAAACAACGCACCATTAGTAGCACTAACTTCACCTTCAAACGGTGCCTCATTCACACCATCTTCTGATATTTTATTGTCAGCTGATGCTAGTGATTCTGATGGGTCTGTAACTCAAGTTAATTTTTACGAGGGAACAACTTTATTAGGATCAGACACCACTAGTCCTTACTCTTATACTTGGAGTAATGTTGCTCAGGGTAATTACACTATTACAGCAGAAGCTGTTGATAATGAAGGAGCTACAACTGTTAGCAATCCAATAAGTATTAGTGTACAAGATGCAACAAGTAATAACCCACCTACCGTAGCGCTAACATCGCCTACTAACGGATCCTCATTTGTAGCAGGATCAAATATTAATGTAACTGCAGATGCTAGTGATTCCGACGGAACTATTACGCAAGTTAATTTTTATAGTGGAACTAACCTATTAGGTTCAGATACTACAAGCCCTTATAGTTTTACATGGAATAATGTATCAGAAGGAAACTACACCCTTACTGCAGAAGCCATTGATAATAATGGTGCTACAACCGTAAGCAATTCAGCAAGTATCACTGTACAAAATACTACGGGACAAGGTCCTGCAATGTATGTGTCAAATGTTACTTTAGGAACTAGCAACGGTAAAAATAAAAAAGGAACCGCTCAAGTACTTGTGCTAGATGAAAATGGTAATACTGTTTCATCAGCCACTGTTACGGGTACTTTTTCAGGAGATTATTCTCAAACCGTAACAGGTAATACTGGTCCTGGTGGTATTGTTAATTTTTCAACTAGTAGTACAACTGGAGACCCTATTTCATTTACTTTCTGTGTAGATAATATTACGCATCAATCTTTAACATACAACTCATCGTTAAATACCATAACCTGTAATTCGTATAGTTCTGTATCTGGTAAAGCAGCAAGTCAAGACACAATACTAACGGATACAACGTATTCAATTTATAAAAACTCTAGAAATGAACTAATTCTAAAATCTCCTTTTAAAGATAGTGTAGAGGTTAACATTTTTTCAATCCTTGGTAAAAAAGTTAAAACCTTAAATTATGATAAAGGAATTGGAGAGTTCATCGTTAATACAACTGGTTTAAGTAATGGTATTTACATTGTAAACATTAATAGTGACAGAGAGGTTGTTTCTAAAAAAGTTTTGATTAATAATTAATAGTTTCCTTTTAAAATTTGAATATGAAAATAGTGTTTTTAAAATTTTCGATAGCTTTTGTATTACTTAGTAGCTGTGCAACAAATACAAACGATGATAAAAAACCTTTAGCCAGCTCTGAAATTAAACAAGACGATTCGATAAAACTGAAAAACAAGAAAGTTAAAGTATACACCACATCAGAAGGAACTAATGAAAGGCTATCTCTTTCACCTAATACTATGTTTACTAGTGCTACACAGCCTTTAGAAACAGAGATAGCCATTTTCGTTAATCCTAAAAAACAATTTCAAGAATTTTTAGGTATCGGTGGTGCCATTACTGACGCTTCTTCTGAGGTATTTTCAAAATTAAGTGCCGACAAACAAGAGGAATTACTAAACGCCTATTTTACTGAAGATGGTATTAATTACAATATTATAAGAACTAGTATACATAGTGCCGACTTTGGCTTAGGAAGTTTTACCTATATTGAAGAAGGAGATGGAGAACTTAAAACTTTTTCTATAGAAAAAGACAAAGTAAAACGTATTCCTATGATAAAACGTGCGCAAGCACTTATTGGCAATGATTTTGTGTTTTACGCGAGTCCTTGGAGTCCACCTGCGTTTATGAAAACGAATAAAAATATGCTGCAAGGCGGAAAATTAATGCCGCAATATTACCAAACATGGGCCGATTATTTTGTGAAATTTATCAAAGCTTACGAAGCAGAAGATATTCCTGTGTGGGGAGTTACTATTCAAAACGAACCAATGGCTACGCAACGCTGGGAGTCTTGCATTTACACTGCCGAAGAAGAGCGTGACTTTTTAAAGAATAACTTAGGCCCTACTTTTGAAAAAAATGGCTTTGGTGATAAAAAAATTGTGGTTTGGGATCATAACAGAGACTTAATATCTCATAGAGCAAACACTATTTTTGAAGATCCAGAAGCTTCTAAATATGCTTGGGGAATTGGATTTCATTGGTATGAAACATGGACTGGTGGAGATCCAAAATATGATAATTTAAAAAACATAACAGAATCTTATCCAGATAAAAAACTGTTATTTACCGAAGGTTGTCAAGAAAAATTTGACCCAGAGCACTACCAAAGATGGTCGAATGCAGAACGTTATGGAAACTCCATGATTAACGATTTTAATAGCGGCACGGTAGGTTGGACTGATTGGAATATATTATTAAATGAAAACGGAGGACCAAATCATGTACAAAACTTTTGTTTCGCACCAATCCATGCAGATACGCAAAAAAATGAGCTTATTTATACACCAAGTTATTATTATATAGGTCATTTTTCAAAATTCATAAAACCAAAGGCAAAACGTATCAGTACCACGGTAAGTAGAAGTACGCTTGAAAGCACCTCTTTTCAAAATCCAGATGGCGAAATCATCACTGTCGTTATGAATAAAACAGACGATCCTATTGATTATAAATTAATCGTCGGAGAGTATAAAATCGATTATAAGATAGCTCCACATACAATGCAAACAATAATTTATTAACTTTGCCTTTGAAGTTAATAAATTAAAACGTTTCAACCTTTTATCTAAAACAGACAACTAAAAAATGAAAAAAAAATCATACTTATTGTTAATAACTGTAATCGCTGCTTTAGGTGGCCTTTTATTTGGCTACGACACTGGAGTTATCAATGGTGCTCAATTTTATTTAAGCAAGTATTTTGAACTAAGCGATTCGTTAAAAGGTTGGGTTGTTGGTAGTGCTTTATTAGGTTGCTTTGTTGGCGCCATCATTGCAGGCAAGTTAAGTGCTGCAATAGGTCGAAAAAACTCATTAATTATTTCAGCTGCATTATTTACCGTTTCAGCCTATGGCTCTGGTTTGCCTGATATATTTCCAGAAACTGTTTCTGTCTTAGTTTTCTTTAGAATTATTGGCGGTTTAGGAATTGGGGTTGCTTCTATGAATGCCCCTATGTACATTGCTGAAATTTCACCTAGCTCAATAAGAGGTAAAATGGTTACCTACTACCAACTAGCAATAGTTATTGGTTTTTTTAGTGTATTCTTAGTTACCTATTTTATTGGAAATGAGTTAACTCAATCAGAAAATATTGCTTTTGGATGGAAACGCATGTTTTGGTCCGAATTGATTCCCAGTACTTTATTTCTTTTATTACTATTTTTTGTTCCTAAAAGCCCTAGGTGGTTATGCCTTAAAGGTAAATATCTAGAAGCACTCAAGGTATTAGAAAAAATTCAAGACCCAGAGACTGTTAAGAAAGATCTTCAAGAAATTAAAGCTTCATTGAAAAATGAAAGCACAGACACTAATAAAATAAATTACTTCTCAAAATCGATTTTGGTAATTATTGCCATTGGAACAATATTTTCAGCATTACAACAGTTTACGGGTATTAATGCTGTGCTATATTACGGTGCAGATATTTTTGAAAAAGCATTAGGTTTCGGGCAAGAAGATGTATTAAAACAGCAAATACTACTGGCTTTTATAAATGTAGTATTTACACTAGTTGCCATGTTTAGCGTAGATAAATTTGGAAGAAAGCCTCTAATATATATTGGTAGTATTGGTATGATTATAGGTTTCTTATTATTGGGCGTTACGCTACAACAACAAACAGTAGGAGTTGCATCGCTAATTGGAATTTTAATATTTATAGCTTCCTTTTCATTATCAATGGGACCCGTGGTTTGGGTATTGCTATCAGAAATGTTTCCTAATAAAATTAGAAGCGTAGCCATGTCTGTTGCTGTTGCTGCACAATGGGCTGCAAATTATATAGTCTCACAATCTTTTCCAATTGTTGTAGGTAGCGATGTAAACAACAATAGTTTTTGGAATGGCTCTTTACCTTACTTTATTTTTATCTTCTTTATTTTCGTAATTATTGTTTTCACCTACAAATTGATTCCAGAAACTAAAGGTAAGACGTTAGAAGAGCTAGAAGATATTTGGGAGTAATGAAATTTAGTAAACTATATTTTAAAATTATTTTTTGAAGTGACAGCTTATTAGGTTGTTATTCTAAAATTCAAAAGTAAAAGGCTTAAGTAAATCTTAAGTCTTTTTCTTTTGCCGCTCTTTTTCATCGCTATAAGATTTTTATGTAAATTCGTATTTATGGAATTACTTTTTTTAGGATTGGCTGGAGGAGCCGTTATATCTTATTATGTTTTAAGAAAATTTACCTCTGCAAAAAGCAAAAACCTAACCGAAAAACAATCGGTAGTGTTATTAGATAAAATTAAAAAAGTATCTAAACTCATTACAGTTGAAGGTGAATTTGCCGAAATATACCATCACCAAAATACTAAAGAGAAATTTTTAGGATTAATTACTAGCAAGAAAAAAGCCATTATTTTAATAAACGCTAAAGTGCATATTGGTTTCGATTTTAGAAAAATAAAAATGCACACCGATACCCAAAAGAAGGTGTTAATATTATCAGAGTTTCCGCAACCAGAAGTATTTTCTGTTGAACCCAATTTACGTTTTTACGATATTCAAAACGGATTGCTTAATAAATTTAGTTCAGAAGATTTAACCGAAGTTAATAAAGAAGCTAAAGAACATATTCTACAAAAAATACCTGAAAGTAACTTAATGCAAATAGCGAATAAAGAGGCTTTAGAAGCCGTTACTTTAATGCAAAACTTAGTAGAAACTATCGGATGGAAGTTAGATTATTCAGCGTTAGAAATTCCCAAATCGTCTCAAAATTTAATCGAATAAATGATTAGCATTTCCAAAGAAAAATCAAAACTACAACTTGATGTCATTTATTCTTTCTTAACCAATAGTTATTGGGCGAAGGGTAGAACTATGGAAGAAGTAGAAAACACTATAAAAAATAGCCTTTGTTTTGGAATATATGATGGCGAATTACAAATTGGTTTTGCCAGAGTAGCATCTGACTATACTGTATTTGCTTACCTTATGGATGTTTTTATTCTACCAGAATACAGAGGTAATGGATATTCAAAAAAACTACTGCATGAAATTATACATGCTCCCGAGTTGGCTACTTGTAAAACTTGGTTGCTTAAAACCCGTGATGCTCATGGTTTATATAAACATTTTGAATTTACAGAGCTAGCCCACCCTGAAAGATTGATGGAGCGCTTGTTATAGTGTAATTTTTAATTACAAATTGCTGGTTATCAGTTTTCAACTGCTTTAAATTTAATTGCTTAAATTTAGTTAATGTAAAATCAGTATAAGCATGAATATAGAACAACTACATACCTATTGCACCTCAAAGAAAGGAGTTACCGAACATTTTCCTTTCGACGAAGTTACCTTAGTTTTCAAGGTAATGGGAAAAATGTTTGCGCTGGTTGGATTAGACAGATGGGAACAGGGCGAAACAAAAATTAACTTAAAATGTAACCCTGAAAGAGCTTTAGAACTGAGATCTGAATACGATGGTATTAACCCTGGATTTCACATGAGTAAAAAACACTGGAATACAGTTACCCTAAACAACGATGTTTCTGATGCTTTTGCTTTTGAATTAATTGACCATTCTTACGAACTTGTGGTTAAAGGATTGACAAAAAAACTAAAAGAAGAATTGAAATCATTATAACCAAATGCTTAAAACTGAATTAAGAAAATTATATAAGCAAAAAAGAAATGCGCTTAAACCACTAGAAAAAGAAAAACTACAGAAAAATATTTATAAACAAATATTCGAGTTAAAAACGAATGATATTCGCACCGTTCATTTGTTTCTATCCATGAGAAAATTTAATGAAATAGACACCAAGCCTATCATTAACTATTTTACAGAAAAAGGAAAGAGAATTATCGTAAGTCGTTGTAATTTTAATACGAATTCCCTTACTCATTTCTATCTTGAAGAAAACACCAAATTACACCTCAATAAATTTGGAGTTCCAGAACCTGTAGACGCAGAGGAAGCTCATGTAAAAGATATCGACTTAGTTTTTGTTCCTTTATTAATTTCAGATGAGCAAAACTATCGTGTTGGTTACGGAAAAGGGTTTTACGATCGGTTTTTATCAGAGTGCAGAAAAGACACGCAAACTATTGGGCTTAACTTCTTCTCCCCTATTGAAAGAATAGAGGATGTTCATGAATTTGATATTGCTTTAGATTTAGTAATCTATCCAAAATAAAAAGTATAAAACTACCCTTTTGAGAAATGTGTTTAATGAGGAGATGCTGCTGCCTCTGTTTTCAAATCATTTGGCACTTTCAAAAAGCAGGCTTTTTCTGAAAGTGCCTTCTATTTTTAATCTTAAAATCTAGGGTGTATTCCGAATATGTTTTTCAGTTTCCTCTTTTACTTAAAATATTCTTTTATACCATGGTTTAACTTCATCGTAATTTGTACCATAGCCATACCCGTAACCATATCCGTAACCGTATCCATAACCACGTTTTATATTGGTGTCATTTAAAACAATCGCTAAATTTGGTAATTTTTTGTCTTTGTATAAACTTTCAGGGATAACCAACATACGCTTATCTAAATAATTCGCTCTACTTACATACAATACTAAATCTGCATGCTTAGCTATCAAAAGTGTATCTGTTACCAAGCTAACAGGTGCGGTGTCTATAATAATATAATCGTACTGCTCTTTTAATTCGGTAAAAACTTCATCTATTCTAGTACTCATTAGTAGTTCTGCTGGGTTCGGTGGTATAGCGCCTGAAGCAATAATATCTAAATTTGGTACTTCATCTATTGAAAACTTCAGAGAATCTAATGTAATACTATTATTTGTTATAAAATTAGTAATACCTTTTCTATCAGGAATTTCTAGGTACTCAGTAATTTTTGGTGCTCTTAAATCCATTCCAACCAAAATAACTCTTTTACCTGATAAGGATAAAGAAGCAGCTAAGTTTATAGAAAGGAACGATTTTCCTTCACCACTGGTGGTTGAAGTAATAAAAATAGTTTTAGCTCTTTGCGCATCATTAGCTGGGAGCATAAAATCGAGATTGGTTCTAATTAACCTAAATGCCTCCGCAGTACTAGATCGAGCACCAGCATTTATTACAATTTTCTCTTTAGTTTCTGAGTGGGGTATATCTCCTAAGAAAGGAATAGAAGTTAAATCTTCTATGTCTTTTCTTGTATGAATCTTAGTGTCTAACAAGTCTCTTATATATATAATTATAAAAGGAAAAATTAACCCGAGTAGTAAAGCAGCTAGATAAATTATTTTTCTTTTAGGACTTACAGGAATGTCAGAGCCATACGCCTTATCTATAATTTTGGCGTTGGGTACAGCTGTCGCTGTAAGAGAGATAGCTGTTTCTTCTTTCTTTTTAAGTAGATAAGAATATAAACCTGCAATGATTTCTTGTTGACGTGCAATATCTAAAAATTCTCTTTCTTGCGTAGGAATTGAAGAAATTTTTGTATCGAATCTACTAGCCTCACGTTGTAAATTATTGACCTTTATTTGTAAGGAGTTGACAGTATTTTGAAGACTTCTTTTTAATGAACTTCTCAAGCTATTTATATTTTCTTGAACATCTATTAATACTGTATTTTTCGCACCAGCAGTTTTTTCTAAACGTTTTAGTTGGGCTAACAGTTGATTGTATTCATTGATAGAATTTCCAATATTTTGATCAGATACCCCTAAGTTAGCAGGTAGATAATCGTTATTATCTAACTCTTTGTTTAGTGATTTCGCTAAACTTAATTCTGTAGAAGCTTCAATTAATTTTTTGCGATTTTCAGTATTCGTTTGAAGCGTTAATTGTGCTTCTGACTGAATATCAGTAATGTTATTTTTATCTTTAAATGTTTCAACATCATCATCGAGTCTACCCAATTCCTTAGCCACACTTTTCAAACGGCTGGCAATAAAATCGCTTGTTCTCTGAGAAACTTGCTTTTTATCATCAATAGCATCTAAATTATATTGTCTTACTAGTTCATCTAAAACATCTTCTGCTTTTTCTTTTACTACAGATTCAAGAGTTAATCTTAAAACACTAGATTTTTTACTGATAGGAGAAATAGTAATTTTTTCCTGCAAAGCATCAATTATCTTGTTGAGAGGAGTAATACTAATCTTGATGTTGTCTCCTGTCTTTTCTTTGGTGAACTCAGATGTTTTCTCAATTTTAAAACTCCCTAATTTATCACTGCTTATTACTTCATTGAATGTGTTTTTAGAAATAATATTATGCTCTATATCTTTCAAATGAAATTCGTCGTTAGATAAAATTTCAACATTAAAAATAGTATCCGTTTCATAAAAAGATTCAGAAATAGAATCAAGTTGCTTAAAAATAATGGGAGTGTTGGTATAAACCTCAGATTGTTTTATTCTACCTTCTGTTAAATATGAAATATTTAATTTCAAATTCAGAATAACATCTTTAATGAGTTTACGGGACTTGATAATTTCAATTTCATTATCAATGTTTTTGCTAGAACCTCCTACGATACCTAAATCTTCAAAAGCGGCTAACTCTTCAGACAGTCCTCCTTTCTTATCATTCTTTATCAATATAGTTGTAGAAGCGCTATACTTTGGTGTGCTATACCTTAAATAGATAAAAGCCCCAATAAGAGCGACAAAAATACCTAAAGCAAACCACTTCCAGTGAATCAAGTATTTTTCAATTTCAGCTCTGATGTTAATGGTATCGTTATCTTGTAACTGTGGAGTATATTGTTCGTTACCCATAGCAATATTATCTAGTAAGAAGTGTTAATAATGAAATAATAACAGAGCCTAAAGAAATAAATAGCCCTGTATTTTTGTTATAAGCAGCATCTTGTGATGAAGATCTATTTGGCTCTACATACACTACATCATTTTGCTGCAGATAATATGCAGGAGAATTGAAAACTTTGTTAGAGCGTAAATCTAGCTGATAACTTTTTATTTGGTTGTTTTCTTCTCTTTTGACTTCAATGTTTCTAATCCCCGACATATTCAAATCACCAGCTAAACCAATAGCTTCTAACACAGATATTCGTTCGTTAGGAATGGTAAACCTACCTGGCATTTTTACATCACCTAATACAGTAATTGAAAAATTGGTAATTCTTATATTGATAGTTGGATTTATAATATAATCAGGAGACAGTTTACTTTTAAGTAAATCAATAGCTTCGGGTCTTGACAAACCACCTAGTTTTATTTTTCCAAGAATAGGGAAATCAATAAATCCATCATTATCAATTAAATACGATTGTTGCTGTGGTGTTCCAACAGCTCTATCGGTAGTTGTAGAAAAAGCAACTACTGGCAAATTAAATGGTTTTACCGCTTCCATATCTAAAGCAGATATGGTTATTAAAAGTAAATCATCTGGTTTGAAAATAGTTTTATAGGTTGTGTTAGCTTGAGATTGATTAACCTCATCTTTTTGGAAATATACAATATCCTTTCTTGCGGCGCAAGAAGTGATGCATAGCGTGATTAAAACTAGAACAATTTTTGAAAATCTTTGCATTGATTGAATTTTTGGCGAAAATACTAATTTAATTTTTAGTAGTAATAGTATCTAACTTCTCGTATATAGAATTGTTTGATTTATATTCTGGAACAATCTCTTTTATTAAATGAACAGTTTTTTCATTATCATGATTTTGATTTGACAAGCACAAAGCTCTTATCTTATTACTAATGGTGCTATAGTCTATCTCTAAATTTTTAGCAATCATTATTTTTTCGTGATAAGTAGGAGTGGTGTTTTCTCCATTAGCTAACAGTTCTTCATATAATTTTTCACCTGGTCGTAAACCAGTAATTTTTATATCAATATCATCAGGAAATTGCAAACCAGATAAATAAATCATTCTTTTTGCAATGTCATATATTTTTACAGATTTCCCCATGTCAAAAATGTATATCTCACCACCATTCCCCATAGTACCTGCCTCTAAAACTAATCTACATGCCTCAGGGATGGTCATAAAGTAACGAGTAATATCTTTGTGTGTCACTGTTAAAGGACCACCATTTTCAATTTGACGTTTGAAAAGAGGTATTACAGAACCATTTGACCCCAATACATTACCGAAACGAGTGGTGGTGAATTTGGTAACATGATTACTAGAATTGCTTAGGCAACTTATATACATTTCAGCAACACGTTTAGTAGCTCCCATAACGTTTGTCGGGTTTACAGCTTTATCTGTAGATACCATAACAAAACGTTCAACTTCGTGTTTTATTGATAAATCAGCTATATTTTTTGTACCTCCAATATTTATTTTCACAGCTTCATAAGGACTCATTTCCATTAGGGGAACATGTTTATAAGCCGCAGCATGAAATACCTTTTGAGGTTTGAATTCTTCAAAAATTTGATTTATTCTTTTTTCATCACGCACATCTGCAACAATTGGCGTAAAATTTTGACGCCCTTTTTGAATTAATTCTTGCTGAAGATCATACAAAGGTGATTCTGCATGGTCTATTAGTACCAAATGTTTGTGGTTATAAATACTTAATTGACGTGAGATTTCAGAGCCAATAGAGCCAGCAGCACCTGTTACCAAAACAACTTTATTATTTACATCTCTTTTTACAATAGGGTTGTCAATATTAATAGGTTTTCTATCTAATAAATCTTCAATTCTAACTTGTTTAATCTGATTAGCGTTTAAATCGCCTCCAATCCATTTAGACAAAGGAGGGACAATTTTAACTTCAACCCCTAAAGCTAATAGGTTATCGGTTAGGTACAAGAGCTTATCAGATTTAATATTTTGGATAGAAATAATAATCTCATCAATACTCTTTTCTTCAATAAAACTTTTATTGATACACTTTCCTTCGTAAATTTTTATTCTATCTATTTTTTTTCCAACTTTCTTCGGGTCATCATCTATAAAACCTACTACTTCATATTTATTTTTTGTATCTCTATTTAAAGCGCCATAAGTTACCAATCCTGAATCTCCTGCTCCATAAATTAAAACATTGGTAATGGATTTTAATTCTGTAGAAATGATTTCATAAAAAGCTTTGAAAATATAACGACTAATAACAAGAATAAGTACAGAAATTAAATAGTGAATGATTATAATTGTTTTCGGAATGGTAAAACCAGAAAATAAATTAAAAACATTATTTAACAGTACAAAACAAGTGGTAATAAGAGAGATAAGAGTAACTCCTAAGAATACGTTAAATGCATCTCTAGTACCTGTATGTCGAATGATACCTTTGTAAGAACCAACCATTAAAAAGCTGATTAGAGCAATAATGGCAATAAAAGGAATTTGTAAATAAAGGTTATGCACATCAAAATTTAAACTGGCATTAAACCTTACTGCATAAGCAAGAACAAAAGATATACAAACTAAAGTAATATCTATAATTAAAACGAGCCATCTTGAAGCGTACTTATCAAAAGCTTTTAAAAATAGACTTCTAATCATTGATGTTTTTTGTTAGCAGACAAAATTACAAAATATAAAATGAAAAAAACTTAGATAAGTACTATATCTTCTTCATTTGTTGTTTCATTAATTGCATTTGCTCTTTAAGCATTCCGTGCTTGTCTAGTTTTTTAGCCTCTGCCATTAAGTTTGTAGCTTCTCTTTTACGACGTTTCGTCATGGCAATACCTGCTAGCTGTAATTTAGCCATTGCCAAATCATGATCCATAGACAACCCCAATTTAACAGCTTTCTTCAAATACTTTTCCGCTTGTGTTATGTTGGTTTGAGACAGCATAATACCATGTAAGTAATTATAATACCCCTCTTGCTTTTGAGTTAATGCAGTAGCAGGATTTTTAATGTATCCTAACCACTTTTGAGCTCCTTCAAAATTCTGTTTACGCAATTGTAAAAAAGCCAAAAGAATAAACTCATTTTTGAAATAAAATAAAACAAACAGTCCTGCAAGTAAAAGTAAAGATATTCCATTCATAATATGTCCTTGTGTAAATTCATACACCGACCATACCGTTGTTAAAGCTGCTAGAACTAATTTTATATTTTTATTGAACATAATTGTTTTTTCTTTTTATTGGTTTGCAAAAATACAGTTTTTAGTAGAAAAACTGCCAATTTACTTCTTGTAATACTTTTTGTTCTTTACCCATGCTAGAATTCCTAAAATAGTTACAAAAGCTATAGAGTAATATACGGATGATGGAGTTACTACTTTGTCACCACTTGCGTAAGAATGTAATCCAGATAAGTAAAAATTCACACCCATATACGTCATCATGATTGATGAAATAGCAAGGATAGATACTAAATTAAACGTATATCTACCTCGCAAACCAGGTATTAATCGCATATGTAATACAAAAGCATAAATCATTATAGAAACTAAAGCCCAAGTTTCCTTAGGGTCCCAACCCCAATAACGCCCCCAACTTTCATTAGCCCACATTCCTCCTAAAAAGTTACCAACTGTAAACATAACTAGCCCAACAGTTAGTGCCATTTCGTTTATAATAGTTAACTCTTTGATGTGTAAATCCATTTTGCTTTTATTGTTTTTGTTGGTAAAAACGATTAAGAACAAAGCAAACACTCCAAGAATCATTCCTAGAAAGAAAGGACCATAAGCAGCAACAATTATAGAAACGTGTACATATAACCACCAAGAATTTAATACCGGTTGCAAGTTGGCAATTTCAGGATCTAGCCAATTTTGGTGGGCAAACATCAGAATAATAGACACTAAAAATGTGGTGGCAGCAATCGTTAAGGATGATTTTTTTCCGAATAGTAACCCAAACAGCATGGTGGCTAAGCCGACAAAAACAATAGACTCATAAGCGTTACTCCAAGGTGCATTTCCGCTAATATACCAACGAGCCGCCAGCCCTAGTACGTGAAAAACAAACAAGAAAATAACAACTCCAATCAATCCTTTTACGACTGTGTTTACCCAAGGTTTAGTATTAAAAATTTGCAAGAAAACAAATACAATTAAAAACAGACTTACATATCCGTAGTATTTAGATAGCTTTACAAAAATGTTCAACTTATTGTAAGCAATTTCTAAATCGATTTTATCTTTTGAAGGAATAACTTCTGCTCCAAACTTTCGTTGAAACTTTTTAATTCCGTCTAAAACTTTGTTCGTTTCTGTGTAATCGTCTGATTTTTTCGAGGCTTGTAGTAATTGTAAATACACAGGTAACGACTGACGTACAAAAACAGAATCTGTTCCTTTAAAGTTTGCATGCAGTGTTTCTGGTTGCGACACCCACTTGTTGTTTTCGTCATTAGGAATAGGGTAAATACGAAGTACACCGCCTCCTATGGCTTGCGATAACAACCAAACTCTTCTTTCAATCTTAATGGCGTCTTGTTCAAATTTATTCTGAATTCTTTTCTTTTGAGCCTCAGCTACTAGTGTGCTAATTTTTGAAGAGCCATCTTCATTATAGAAATCTAAAAAGCGTGCATATTCAGTATCTTCTGGAAGACCTAAAATTTCTCGTATTTGTGTGTTTCCTTTTTCTAAATAAATGAAAGGAACATTCAGCCAAAGCATCGGATTTTCTGTAATAGAAAGTAAGATTTGGCTAGGATCCATATCTTTGAAAGTACCGCTATGTGCTACTTTCCGAACCAATTCCGAAGCAAAAGTATGTGCAGGTTTCATACGTCCACCAGCATCTTGAATAACCAAAGAACTAAACAGCGCAGCGTGTTTGTCATCTACTTTGTTAACGGTTAAAATAGAATCAATCTGTGCTTCAGTAATTTGTTTGGGCGTGTGAGCTTTGTGCTGACCGTAACTAATTAAAGAAAATAATATGGCAATAACTGATAGTTTGGCCTTTTTATTTCGGATTTTCACCAACGATTCTTTTAAATGGTCAAAACGTGTGTTTTTTGCAAACAAAGAACTAATTAAGCCAATGAATAATAGAGAATATCCAATGTAAGTAACCAGCGTTCCCCAAAAATCGTGATTTACCGATAGATGTGTTTGCTCATACTCATCTTCAATTTTATAGCTTGACTGAAAAAATTTGTATCCTTGGTAATCTAAAATATGATTCATGAATATTCTATAATCAAAAGTTTCGTTAGGAGCGATGACTGTTATTTCACTTGCATAAGCAGCAGCGCTTTCTGAACCAGGATATTTTTCTAACTGAAAGTCGTTTAGCTTGATGCTAAAAGGTGTTTTTCTGAGTTTTGACCCATACCAAGCTCTAAAGTTTAAGTCGCCAATACTAAATTGTTTTGTTCCATCGACATTGAATTGCCCTCCGATTAATTCTACACGTTCTGTTTTATCTTCAGAAGTCACATCAAAAACCACCATATCAAATTTTTTAGGGTCTTTTTTGCCGCTAACCGTTTTTACTTCTCCTTTTACTGGGAACTGTGGAACTACAAATGGTAAACCAGCTACATTGTAAAGTGAGCGTAGTTTAAAGTTTTGAATAGTATCTTTTTTTACAAAACCTTTTTCTTGAGTAGCCATTACCTGAAAATTACCTTCAGATTTTGTAATGATTTTTAACGTGTCATTTCTTTTAAATATATTAATAGTAGCGCCACTTTTTTCTGAGTTGTAAGCAACTAATATATTATGAATATTTTGTACTGTTCCACTTTTAATATAATGCTCGTGTCTACTTCCGCTTGAACTTTCTACAAACAAAATGTGTTCGGTACCATTTTCATCTTCCATAAACTTTTTTTCAACCCAAGGGATATAGTTTACCAGCTTGAAATCAATTTTATGATTTATACTATCATTTTTGGGTTTGAAATATTCGGTAAAGTTTGCTGAATTTGTTCCTAAAGCAGATAATAATAATTTATTGTTGTATTCTCTTTGAAATTCATTATTATCAATAACAACATTAAGGTAATTGGTATCTGAAAAAAAAGTATTCGTAGTTTCACCCTCATCAATTACCATGAGTCCCTCATAGCTTATATAACGAGTAATTCCAGCACCGATTAAAATGAAAATAAATGCCAAATGAAATAGTAAAACAGACCACTTCTCTTTTTTGTACAGTCGGTATCTAAAAATATTTCCGAAAAAATTAACCACAAAAAGCACCATAATTAACTCGAACCACCACGTGTTGTACACCAATGCTTTAGAGGTTTGGGTTCCGTAATCGTTTTCAATAAAAGTGGCAATTCCCATGGCAATGGCAAAAAACAAAAACAAAACAGCCATTAAACGGGTAGAGTAGAGAATATTCAAGATTTTTTTCATCGGTAAATCAGCTATGTGTAAAAACGATGCAAATTTACGGATTAAAGCTTTAACCGCCCTACGAAATCAATCATTTTTAAGAGCTTAATTGTTAAAGTTGCGAGGGTTATTTTCCAATTCGTTCTCCCATTTTAACAAAGGTTTCCATCTTGTTTTTTGTGTTGGTTAACAGATCGTCATCAATAATAATTCTAGAATTGTTAACTAACAAAACTATGGTTGAACCCCCAAAAGCAAAATAGCCCATTTCGTCTCCTTTTTTTACTTCAGTATTCGGGGTGTACGTTTCAATAATGCTTCCAACCATCGTGGCGCCTACTGGAGCGACAACAATATCTCCTTTATCGTGGGTTGTTAATGTGCAGTATTCCCTTTTATTTTCACAAAAAACTTTGGTAAAGTTGGCTGCTAGTGCATAGGGTGATACCGAAAAATAGTGTCCTTTAATTTTTGTTACTTCAGAAGGAGTTCCGTCGTAGGGAAAATGGTATCTATGATAATCGTTCGGAGCCAATCGAAGTATTATTAAAGAGTCATTTTTATGTTTTGTGGCTAGTTCTTTGTTGCCTAAAAACTCTTCTAAAGTAAATTTTCTTCCTTTTACAAAGAAGTTGTTAATATCTGAAATGCTTTTAAATGCTAATAGTTTTCCGTCACCGGGAGAAACAAAACCTTCTTCGATGGGGCGTGCCCCTGGTTTTAACTTTCGATAGAAAAAATCATTGAATGAAATGTAATCTTCTGAAGATCGTTCAGCTTCGCTCATGTCAATGTTCAGTTCTTTAACAAAGTTGTTTATTTTGTTGATAGAGTTGGGTTTGTTCATGAGTTTACCATACCAAGAGGATAAAAACTTACGCTTTACCAAGGGTAACAAAGCCATTTTACCAAACGGATTGTTGTATAATAATTTCAAATACCCTTCCCCAGGAGGGGTTTCGGTAATGATGTTGCCTGTTTTTCTATCGATGAATTTTATTTGCATACCCCCTATTCTTCGGTGCTATCAATTAAAATAGTTAACATATCAATGGCAGCTTGTGCAATTTTAGTACCAGGACCGAAAACGCCTACAGCGCCTGCATCGAATAAGAACTGATAATCTTGTGCAGGAATTACCCCGCCTACAATTACCATAATGTCTTCACGACCATACTTTTTGAGTTCAGCAATTACTTGCGGAACCAATGTTTTGTGTCCTGCTGCCAACGAAGATATTCCTAAAATATGAACGTCGTTTTCAACTGCCTGCTTGGTAGCTTCTTGGGGCGTTTGGAATAGAGGACCAATATCTACATCAAAACCTAGGTCGGCATAGCCTGTTGCGACTACTTTAGCACCACGGTCATGACCGTCTTGCCCTAGTTTTGCAATCATAATACGTGGGCGACGTCCTTCTAAGTCAGCAAACTTGTCTGCCAATTCAGTAGCTTTTTTAAATAATGTATCGTCTTTTATTTCTTTACTATACACGCCAGAGATGGTTTTATGTACTGCTTTATGACGTCCGAAAACAACTTCAAGGGCATCAGAAATTTCACCCAACGTAGCTCTGTTTTTGGCTGCTTTTACGGCTAAATCTAATAAATTTCCTTCACCTGTTTTCGCGGCTTCTGTTAAATTATGCAACGCTTTGTCTACTTCAGCTTGATTTCTTTTTGATTTTAAGTCGTTTAATCGGTCGATTTGTGATTGACGAACGGCTTCGTTGTCGACCTCTAAAATATGTAAAGGATCTTCTTGTGCTAATTGATATTTGTTCACGCCCACAATAACATCTTGACCGCTATCAATTTTTGCTTGTTTCTTAGCTGCAGCTTCTTCAATACGCATTTTCGGAATCCCTTTTTCAATCGCTTTGGTCATCCCTCCTAATTCTTCAACTTCTTGAATAAGCTCCCATGCTTTGTTCGCAATTTCTTCCGTAAGTTGTTCTACGTGATAACTTCCCGCCCAGGGGTCTACGGTTTTGGTAATATAAGTTTCTTGCTGTAAGTATATTTGCGTGTTACGAGCAATGCGTGCAGAGAAATCGGTGGGTAAGGCAATGGCTTCATCTAAGGCATTGGTGTGCAAGCTTTGGGTGCCTCCAAAAGCCGCCGCCATGGCTTCAATTGCCGTACGAGCAACATTGTTAAAAGGGTCTTGCTCGGTTAAACTCCATCCGCTGGTTTGGCAATGGGTTCTTAAGGCTAGTGATTTAGGATTTTTCGGATTGAATTGTTTTACCAATTTAGCCCATAGCATTCTAGCTGCTCGCATTTTGGCGATTTCCATAAAATGACTCATCCCAATTGCCCAGAAAAAAGACAAGCGAGGAGCAAAGGTGTCGATATCCATACCTGCTTCGAGTCCTTTTTTAATGTATTCCAATCCGTCTGCCAACGTATATGCCAATTCAATTTCTGCCGTAGCACCAGCTTCTTGCATGTGGTATCCTGAAATAGAAATGGAATTGAATCTTGGCATATTTTCAGAAGTGTATCTAAAAATATCGGCAATAATTTTCATCGATGGGGTAGGTGGGTAAATATAGGTGTTCCGCACCATAAACTCTTTTAGAATATCGTTTTGAATAGTTCCTGATAAAAGTTCAGGGGCTACGCCTTGTTCTTCTGCTGCTACAATATAAAAAGCCAAGATTGGTAAAACGGCTCCGTTCATGGTCATAGAAACCGACATTTTATCGAGTGGAATTTGGTCGAATAGCACCTTCATATCTTCCACAGAATCTATAGCTACACCTGCTTTTCCAACATCGCCTTGTACACGTTCATGGTCTGAGTCGTATCCTCTGTGTGTAGCTAAGTCAAAAGCTACGGAAAGTCCTTTTTGACCAGCGGCTAAATTTCTGCGATAAAAAGCGTTGCTTTCTTCAGCGGTAGAAAAACCTGCGTATTGACGAATGGTCCAAGGTCTGCGAACATACATGGTAGAATAAGGACCACGTAAGTTAGGTGCAATACCCGCTACAAAATCTTCGTGTTTATAACTCTTGACTGTTAGTTGTTGGCCGTTGTTTATTTGAATATTTGATATATCTTTTCTACTCATTTTTGTTCAATATGTTTAAAACAGTGTAGTACAATTCGAACGCTATAAAGGTTTTCAAAGAAGAGTCATTATAGCTTTCTTTATTTAAGTATGTAAAGGAAAAAGAAGTTGTATATGGAGAAGTATCTGGCATTTCTTTAAGAGTTGCGAGTATTTCTTTTAAATCTTTGACTTTTGTTTCTTCAAGTAGTTTATTTGAGTATTCATCAAAATAATTTACACTTACCTCATTTGTATGTAAAGGTTCTTTTGTGTTCTTCTCTCTACTGTCATTAACTTCAATTATTTGTATTTGATTTTCTTCTTCGTAATTTTTAAAAAACCTTTCGTTTTTTTCTTTGTTAGTTATCCAGATATAGTCCTTTAAAGTTTTGTTTGAAACCTCTAAAAGCTCTAATTCTTCTTTTGATGTAATCTCTTTAAAGTTAATGTTATTGGCTCTAAAATCATTAACATACTTAAAAAAAGCTTCATTAGAATTTTCTTTTTCAATTGAATAGTAACTGCAAATTTGATTCTCGAATGAATCAACCATCAATTTAATAAGCCCAGTTTTTGGAATGTCACTTAAGTTTTGAGCATTTAAGGTTAGTACTCCAAAAAGGAATGAAATTAAAACAGCTATATGCACTAGTTTCCTACTCATTTTGTAAACGTTCTTGTTCGAGCTTTTCGGCTAATCGTTTTTGAATAATAGGCTGAATTAGGGTCTTTTCGTTACGACTTTTTAAGAAAGGAGATACTTCTATGTCGTTTTTCATTTGGTCGTTTTCATTTTGAATTTTGTTTGTTCCTAACAAAACTAGTTCTCCTGTATCAAATAATTGTTGTTCTTTATCGGCACTTTCTTTTATTTTTTGTTGAATAATGCCTTCTTTTAGTTGTTTTAAGAAACCGCCTCCTTTTTCTATCAATTTAAAAACTTCTAAAGCTTTTTGAGCAAGTTGTTGGGTAATGGTTTCGATGTAGTAGGCTCCGTCGGCTATATTTTGAGCTTCTGCTAGTTCGCTTTCTTGTTGCAAAATTAGTAGTTGATTTCTTGCAATACGCTCTCCAAATTCGTTCGGTCGATGAAAAATAGTGTCGTAAGCGCTATTGGCAATGGTGTTTGCCCCTCCTAAAACAGCACTCATGCACTCTGAAGTGGTGCGAAGCATGTTTACATTGTAGTCGTACAAGGTTTTGTTGCGTAGGCTAGGTTGTACAAAAATATGAGCGGTAGCTTCGGTATGGTATTCTTTTAAAAGGGCATCCCACAAAATTCTAAAGGCTCTGAGCTTAGCTATTTCAAAAAAGTAATTGCTTCCTACTGAAAAATTAAAATGAATATTTTTTGCCATAGCACTTCCGAAGTGGTTCAAATATTCATTTGCGTGTGCTAGTGCATACGCTAATTGTTGCACAATAGTTGCTCCTGCATTTTGATAAATTGAAGCATTTACAGTTATAGCATTTTCTGTTGCTTTTGTTATTTCTTCTAATTGTGTATGGTCGTTTTTAAGGTTTGCATACCAGTTTCCTGAGCTGGCTAAATGACCTATAATATCTATATTGAAGTAACAGTTTTCAGAATTTATAAAATGAGCTAACTCTGTGATGAATTCTGAGGATAAAAACTCAAATGAAAAATAGCAGGTTGTGTTTTGAATAGCAATCTCGTTTAAAAGTTTTTTATAGTCAAACTCTTTTGTAGCTATGAATTTAAGAGCAGAGGCTCCTCTTTGCAGTGCATCAATAGCAACCAAATTTGCTTTCTCTTCGTCTTCGATGTGTATAGATTGACAAATAGCAAAACCTTTGTTAGAAGTGTTGACGTTGCTATTGTTTCTGTCTTCTTTGGTGTAAAAAGGTTTTACTGAAATACCTTCTCTTGTTTTCCACAATAGCGTTTCATTATAATCGGCACCTTTTAAGTCTACCTGTATTTTCTGCTTCCATTCGGCTGGTGTAACACCTTGAAATTCGTCAAATAAATAGTTGCTCATTGCTTTTTTATGGTATCAAATTCAATAATATAAATATCTTCGTCTTCTTTTTTCATCAAGTATTTTTCTCTAGCATAGCGTTCTAGTTGCAGAGAGTCTTGAAGTTGCTGTATGGTTTCCTTGTCTTTTTTTATTTTCTTCTCATGGTACTCAATCCAACTCTTTAATTCGTCAATTTCTTTGTTAAACTCTCTATGTGTGAGATACGAATTTTCATCAAAAAACAGCATCCATATTACAAATACAGAGAGTATGACCACATAAATATTGGTAGCAATTTTAAAGGGTGATTTATTTTTTAATGATTTCAAATTCATTTACAAGCGATCGTTAATTACAGTTCTTACAATATCTATCGCAACGGTATTGTATCTATCATTAGGAATGATGATGTCAGCATAGTTTTTAGTGGGTTCGATAAACTGTTGATGCATTGGTTTTAAAGTGCTTTGATAGCGGTTTAAAACTTCATCAACATCTCTACCTCGCTCTTTTATATCTCTTCTTACACGTCTGATTAAACGCTCGTCGGCATCGGCATGTACAAATACTTTAATATCACACAAGTTACGAAGTTCTTCGCTATTAAATATTAAAATTCCTTCAATAATAATAACTTTTCTTGGGTGAGTTTTAATAGTATCTTTAGTTCTGTTATGCGCTACAAAAGAGTATACAGGTTGCTCTATAATGTTACCGTTTTTTAAGTCGGTAATGTGTTGAACCATTAAGTCAAAGTCGATTGCTCTCGGATGATCGAAATTTATTTTAGTACGTTCTTCGTACGTAAGGTTATCGGTTTTTTTGTAGTATGAGTCTTGAGAAATTACACAAACTTCATCGGCTGGAAGTTCGTTAATTATTTGGTTTACAACCGTGGTTTTTCCACTTCCTGTACCTCCAGCAATACCAATAACAAATATATTTTTCATTAAGTGTTGTATAATAACGTTGTGACAAATTTACTAAAATAAGTGCATAAAAAAAGTGCTAACTTGTTGTTAGCACTCTTAATTTTGAGCCGATGGAGGGACTCGAACCCACGACCTGCTGATTACAAATCAGCTGCTCTAGCCAGCTGAGCTACATCGGCATTTGCTTCAAAAGCGTGGCAAATATATATTATTTTTCAAAACAGAAAAAACTTTTTTTAAAAATTTTAAGGGGCGGTTTTTAGTGTTTCTGAGAAGTGTTTTTTAAGTTGTTGAAATTGAGTTTATTTTGTTTTTGAAAGGGGGAAAATGAATAGAAAAAAAAGTAGTCGGGATGAGTGGATTCGAACCACCGATCTCTGGTCCCCCAGACCAGCACTTTAACCGGACTAAGCTACATCCCGATGCTGCAAATATATTCAAAAAGAAAAGTTCTAAGCAAATAAACTTAGAACTTTATCAAGAATAAATATTATAATGAGATTTGGTAGCTGATGAAACTACTCTTCTTATATATACACTACTAACGCAAGTAACAGCTTTTTATTGTTTAAGCAGTTAAAGGTTTCCCTTTTAAACGTTTTTCAATACGCTGTTTTACAGCTGTTAACCGTTTCATTAAATCCATTAACTTACTGTCTTTTGTTTGTTTATATACTTCATTAATCTCTAAAATTAAAGCTTTAGCTTCTCTAGAGGCCAATATCCTATCACTTGTTGTAACAAATTTGAATTTTCTATTTTCAAATTCTTCTGCTTTATTGATTAATTCTGAATTCATGAAATTTACCAATTTAGATTTTAAATTTTCTTTTAGGCTATTATTTTACAAAAAAAAATAGAATGCCTTAAAAATTATTGGGGCAACAAATATATAGGAAACTTTCGTTTACAAACAAACAAATACATAAATTTGTCTTATTTGTAAATAATTTTTTTCTATACTACAAGTCTTTTTTCTATTTTTTTCTACTATAGATGTAATCTATAAACATAAATGTAAGAATTTTATTTTGTTATTTCAATCTATTAGCAAAAAATTAACAATTCACGTCTGTCTATTTAAAGATTACGCAAAGAATTGTAGCGTTTTGGTTAGAATACAGTATTTTTGTAAGCCATACAATATATACAACTACATGAAAAAAATACTTTTATTTGTTTTTATAACTACTGTAATCTCATGCAAAAGTCAGAGTAAGAGAGCTGTTTTAGGAGATTCTGACTTTCAAAGAGAAATGAATGCGAAGTTTAAAGATGCTTCCAAATCACCTTTGACAAAAAAAGGATTAAAGGAGTTTAAAGGATTGGCGTTTTTTCCTATTGATGACAAATATAAGGTAAAAGCTACGTTAGAAAAGACTCCCGACGCTCCTATTTTTAATTTTCCTACGACTACAAGTAGAATTGCTGTATATAAAAAATATGGAATTTTATCTTTCTCTATTAAAGGAGAAAGTTTTAAGCTTTCTATTTATAAAAATGTAAATCCGAAGCCTGAATATGCAAATAATTTGTTTTTGCCTTTTTTAGATACTACCAACGGAAAGACATCTTATAAAGGTGGGCGATTTATTGATCTGTATACTACAGATATAAAAGATGACGGTACTATAATTATCGATTTTAATAAGGCATATAATCCTTATTGTGCGTATAGCGATCGTTATTCTTGCCCGATTACCCCACAAGATAATTATTTAGATACAGAAATTAAAGCCGGAGTCATGGCGTATGAGAAGCCTGAATAAAAAGATATCGTTCATAATTTGCACTGCACTAGTTGTGTTCGGTATATGTTGAGCTTATGAACTATACTGTTTTATATTGAACTGACTGATTCAAAAAAGCAACTCTTATGATTAATACGATTTACGAATAATTTTACAGTAATAATCCAGAGATAAATACATCTTACCACCTAAACATAAAAAAATCCCGCTTTCGGCGGGATTTTTCTTATACATATATACGATTGTTATCCATTCATCGAAATTAAAAATTCTTCGTTGTTTAACGACCTTTTTATTCTATCTTGAATAAACTCCATTGCTTCAATAGGGTTCATATCTGCTAAATATTTACGCAATACCCACATACGTTGTACCGTCTTTTCATCTAATAATAAATCATCGCGACGTGTACTCGACTTAATTAAGTCGATAGCAGGATAAATTCTACGGTTGGCAATATTCCGCTCTAACTGTAACTCCATGTTACCTGTACCTTTAAACTCTTCAAAGATAACCTCATCCATTTTCGATCCAGTTTCTGTAAGTGCTGTAGCAATAATAGTTAAAGAACCTCCATTCTCTATATTACGTGCCGCACCAAAGAAACGTTTTGGCTTGTGCAATGCATTCGCATCGATACCACCCGATAAAATTTTACCCGATGCTGGTGCTACTGTATTGTAAGCTCTTGCCAAACGTGTAATAGAATCTAATAAAATTACAACGTCATGACCACATTCTACCAAACGTTTTGCTTTTTCTAACACGATATTAGCAACACGTACATGCTTGTCTGCTGGCTCGTCAAAAGTAGATGCGACTACCTCTCCACGAACACTACGTTGCATATCTGTTACTTCTTCCGGACGCTCATCAATTAGTAAAACGATTTGATATACTTCTGGATGATTCGCCGCAATTGCTTTTGCTACATCTTTCAATAGCACAGTTTTACCCGTTTTTGGTTGCGCCACAATCATACCACGCTGTCCTTTTCCTATCGGAGAAAATAGGTCGATAATTCTTGTAGACAAAGAACTTCCTTTTTCTGCTAGATTAAATTTTTCATCTGCAAATAATGGAGTTAAGTGCTCGAAAGAAACACGATCGCGAACTATATTCGGATTCAATCCATTAATTTTTGAAACTCTAATTAACGGAAAATACTTCTCCCCTTCTTTTGGCGGACGCACATTACCACGAACAGTATCTCCTGTTTTTAAGCCAAATAACTTTATTTGAGACTGCGATACATAAATATCATCTGGTGATGATAAGTAGTTGTAATCAGAAGAACGTAAAAAACCATAACCATCAGGCATCATTTCTAAGACGCCTTCACTTTCAATAATTCCATCAAACTCAAAATCTGGATCACGGTATTTATTGCCACTCTTATGATGTTTATTATTTTGGTTCTTATTATTATTGTTATTGTTATTATGCTTATTACCTCTATTCTGGTTCTGATTCTGGTTCTTGTTATTATGTTGTTGTTTCTGTTGTTGAGGTTGTTGCTGCTTTTTATCTTCTGAAGACTGTTTTTGCCTAGTATCGTCTTGCTTCTTTTGGGGTGTACTTACAGCATCTTTCTTTTCAGGAGCCTCTTTTCTCTCCTCTTTCTTTACCACTACCTTTTCTTCGGTCTTTACAGGTGCAGGTTTAGCTTTAGGTTCTGCTTTAGCCTTTACAATTCTCTTTCGTTTAGGCTTTTCTGTATTAGTTGTGGGCTTGGGTTTAGCTTCATTGGCACTAGCTTCTGCCTGTGCATCTAAAATTTTGTATACTAAATCTAATTTTTTCAATTGACTCGTTTTAGTCAATCCTATTGATTTGGCAATAATTTGTAAATCAGCTAATTTCTTCGTTTTTAATTCCGAAATATCGAACATTCGTTAAAATAATTAAGTTACTTAAATTCTTTTTATCGCAAAAGAATTACTTTTATTAAGTTTTTTTGAGAGCTAATTATATAATTATATAGGGGCTATATAAAAATCTTGTGCGGTTACTTACAAGGCAAATATATACAAATATTTTAACTTCTAATATTTCTTTTAAAAAAAATAAGTATTACATTTGCTCACCGATAAAATTATGATACAAAGAATACAATCTATATACCTATTTATAGCAGCAATTGTAGCTGGAGTTTTGCCTTTTTGGGCTGGTCTTTGGACGAATGCTAAAACCAATGCCAATGTATATAGTATCGATTTATTTTTAGAAAACACATTGTTACAAAAATGTGTGCCAATTTTATTTTTTATTTCGGCTTTAGTAGCCATTGTAACTATCTTTTTATTTAAAAATCGTCAATTACAATTTGTACTAAACCGTTTAAACATATTGATAAACCTTTTTTTATTAGGGCTATTGATATATTTATCACAAACATTATCTGGAGAAGCCTCGGTTTCTGAGAAAGGTATTGGGATGTTCTTTCCTATCGTTGTTATTTTGTTATTAGTTTTAGCAAACAAAGCCATTAAGAAGGATGAAGATCTTGTAAAATCTGTTGATAGATTACGATAAACCTAACATCTTAGTATATTTAGTGCGAAAAAAGCCGAGATTAAAATCTCGGTTTTTTATTTTTTGTATCTTTAGTGTTTACAAGACCTACAGCTTTAAATGTTAAAGAAATGTTAAAGAAAACTCAGGGAAAACCCTGAGTCGATAATAAAACAAATAGGGGTATTGGGTATTGTGCGCACTCTTTTTATGCCATAGATTTGTAAACGTAAAACAATGATGAATTACAACAAGATAAAAGTTCACATAGCAGACGACCATAAGATTTTAATAGATGGTGTAATTGCTTTATTAAATACTGAAGACGATATTGAGGTAGAGGGTTACTCTTTAACAGGAAGAGAAGTTATTAACTGGTCTTCTAAAAATACAGCAGATGTATTGGTTTTAGATATTAACATGCCTGAAATGGATGGTATAGAAGTTTTAAAAACGTTTCAAAAACGTAACATTACTATTAAAACAATTATACTCTCTAGTTTAAGCGACCCAAAACTCGTTCAAGAAATGATTGCACTTGGTGCCAATGGTTTTGTAGATAAAAGTTGGGCTAATGAACAAATAATTGATGCTATTAAAGTAGTACACAATGGCATTCAATACATTAGTGAGGACATTAAAGTTAAATTGTTAGACTTATATGCCTCTGATAATAAAGAAACAAATGAGCCTGATTTATTACATACAGATTTAACCGAACGAGAAATTGCTGTACTTAAATTAGTAGCAAACGAAAAAAGCTCTAATGAAATTGCAGAAAAGCTCAATATTAGTGTAAAAACAGTAGAAACATATAGAAGAAATTTATATAAAAAACTAAAAGTAAAAAATGTAGTAGGTTTAGCGATGTATGCTGTCAAAAACAATATAGTGTAGACAACAACAAACCCTTCCAATCTTATTCTTTAATCAACAATTTTAAAGAATCGTTCCCCCGGAATCTATGCATCGCTAATCAAACTACAAAAATTGCAAAAAAACAAAAAATCAATAGCGGTGTACGCGTTATTAAACATAGTATAGAAAACCCCTTCATTTTGTTTTCTTTTATCCAATTAAGAGGTTTACGTCCCCCGTCTCTTAAGTTATCTATCCTAAAGTACGCCGCTATTTTTAAAAAAACCAACTAAAATCATTCTTCCTTAAATAATAAATTTACCTGTCATGAAAAAAAATACTCAATTTTTAGTTACTTTAGGTTTAAGCGCATTATTATTTGCCTCTTGTTCTTCAAATGACACAGAAATTATAAACGAAGCCCCCGAAAACCTATTGCAATCGTATACCCTTAAGAGAGATTCTTCTGGAGCTTATTCGATTGATTTTCATACGACTGACAATACCGATGTTACTACAGTAACCAATGTAGACAATACCAACGAGATTATTTTAGCCGAAGCATCGCACAAAACAGCTACCAAACATTCTAATGATTTTTCGATTGAAAACGACCAGTTAAAAATTGGTTTTTTTGAAGCTAATAATGGAAAAAGAACGAACATATACATTGAAGACGAAAATATTACCTTTGCCAAAGGAGTTACAGAGTTTTTAAACTCGTATAGTATTACCGCCAATGAAGATGGCACCTATCAATTAGATTTTACAGTTAATGATAATGTAAGCACAGATTTCGTTTATAATGAAAACTTAGATGTATATGAAATACACCTATCTGCTGGAGAAAGCCTTCAAAAAACATTTTCTAGACATTTTGAAGTGAATTCTGACAAAATGCTAAAGTTGGATTTTGTCAATCATAAATATTCTGGAAGAACCGAAGAAGAGACAGCTGAAAGGAAACCTAGAATCATCCAAGAATTAATTTAACAAAATTTTAATGCCTACTAAAAGCTACAAACCTAAACTTTTAAACTTTATAGGTTTATATTTTTTCTTTTAATATTTGGTTGTTGCTTATCAATTGAAGCAAACAATTTCAAAGATTATTCTCATTTTCAAGAACGTGATTCTATACTGAATCAAGAATTTAAAATTATAAAAAAATTATACTCTAGCGAAAAGTACTCTCAATCACTAAGGAATGCGTTAGCCTTACTAAATAAAATAGATACTAACGAAGATCCCGAATTAAGCTACTTGTGCCATTACCAGATAGGAGAAATATTTAGAAAAATTAATAATCATGAAAAAGCTTTATTTCATTTTAAGAAATCTTTAGAAATAGCTCTTATAAATGGTGGCTTTAACGAAAACAATAACATCCTCTCTAAAAATGAAATCAAATATGCAAAAAGTCTACTAAGAGCCGGTTATGAATTTTTCAGGTTACAGGACTTAGATAGTGCTAAAAACTATTACTCTAAGATAATTGACTTAAATTTTCATAGCACTGAATTAGAAAACATAAAAGCATCTGCTTATAATAATTTATCAGGAATTTACCTTCATGAATCTTCATACAAAACAGCTAGGGAGTATGCAAGAAAAGCTATTGAAATAAGAAGAAAATATAATAATAAAATATACGAAGCGGCAGCATTAGGGAATTTGGCCAGTATTTATTTAGAAGAGAAAAAGTTCAATGATGCCAAATCAATCTATTTAAGCGCAATAAATTTGATAGAAAAAAACACTTCTGACGAAGCCGTTAGATTTAAGGAAGATTTGTATTTTAACCTTGCTTGGGCATTGTATAAGATGAAAGACTATACAGCCTACGACTATCAAGAAAAATCATATTTAATTAAGGACGATAGGAGAGATAAAGAAATTAGAAAAACTGTAGAGCAGGTCTATGCTCAACAAAAGGTAGATCTAGAAAAAGAAAAAACAGCTTTAGTTGAAGAGCAACGAAAACTTGAAGAAGCACAAGAAGCAAAAACATCGCTGCTTTTCGCAGCGTTGAGCGTTTTGGTCTTGTTTGTTTCTGGCGTTGTTATTTACAATTACAAACTACGTCAAAAAAACTTGCGTTTGAAGCTCTCTGAAAGCAAATTATTACAACAACAAAATCTAGAAAAAGTAAAATCAGAAGCACAGGTTAAAATTTTAAATGCTACCATCGACGGAAAAGAAACCGAACGCAAACTCATTGCAGAAATACTACACGACAATGTGAGTGCCTTGCTATCGTCTGCCAACATGCATTTAACAGCTACTAGAAAACAATTTAATGGAGAGACGCCGCAAGAAATTGAAAAAACACAAGCCATTATCTTAGAAGCTTCACAAAAGGTAAGAGACTTATCGCACAACCTAGTCTCTTCTGTTTTATTAAAATTTGGGTTAGAATATGCTGTTAAAGATGTAATTAAAAAATACTCTAACAGTCAATTACAATTTGAAATCGATGCCCAAAATATTAATAGGTATAACCAAGAATTTGAAATACGAATTTTTAATGTGATTCAAGAACTAATTAACAATATCTTAAAACACAGTAAAGCCAACTACGCACAAATAGAATTAAAAGAAGAGAAGGATCAACTAACCATTCTTGTAAAAGATGATGGGGTAGGATTTTCTGCCTCATCTTCTTCTTTTTCAGACGGCATCGGTTTGAATCAAGTAGAAGCCCGAGTTCGTATGATGAACGGGAAATTAACCATTAAATCAGGAGAAAATGTAGGTACTTCCATTTTCGTTAAAGTTCCTATTTTAAGAAAAGAAAAGAGTACTGTATTAACCTCTGTGGGCTAACTCTATAACTTCCATATTCTTTATATTACCATTCTCTATTTCAAAGCGAAGCATGGTTCTAACTTTATGAAATCCGTGGTTACCTGCTGCCCCAGGGTTTAAATGAAGTAAATTCAGTTTTTTATCAAACTGTACTTTTAGTATATGCGAATGCCCACAAATAAATAATTGCGGAGTGTTTTTTTGTAATGCTTCTCGAACTCGTTGGTTGTATTTGGTTGGGTATCCGCCGATATGAGTCATCCAAACCGATACCCCTTCTATTTCAAACCTATTATCTAACGGAAATTCTGCTCTAGCATTTTTATCATCAATATTGCCATACACTGCTCTAAGAGGCTTTAGCTTTTTAATAGTGTCGGTTACTTCTAAAGTACCGATATCGCCAGCATGCCATACCTCATCTGCTTGCTTAACAAATTTTACAATTTGATCGTCAATAAAACCATGTGTATCAGAAAGTAATAAAATTTTCTTCATTAAAAAAACTAGTGATTTGTAAGATGAAAAAATCCATGAAATAATTTCATGGATTTCTTTTTGTTAAGGGAATTTTTAATGAATAGGGGAATTCACTAATTGTGTACACAAAAGTAAAGCAAAAAATATTAATTTTTGTTTACTTATGTTAATTTTTTTAAAATACTGTTTTTTAACCTCTTTCCTTGTCTCTTTTCAAATTAGAATTTCATAATTTAGCCCTTTAAAATTAAGACTTCTTGAGGTATTTTATTGAATTAGCATACAACGGAAAAAATTATCATGGCTGGCAAACACAACCGCACGCAATTTCGGTTCAAGAAGTACTAAATAAGGCTATTAGTACTATTTTAAGACAAGAAATAACCATTGTCGGGGCAGGAAGAACAGATGCTGGCGTGCATGCATCGCAAATGTTTGCTCATTTTGATGTAGCAACTGCATTAAATGATAATTTTACCTATAAATTAAATGCAATTTTACCTAATGACATCGTTATTTTTAATACACAGCTAGTACACAATGAGGCACACGCACGCTTTGATGCGGTTAGTAGAAGCTATGAATATAAAATTTGGTTGGGTAGAAATCCTTTTTTGTTAGAAACCTCCTGGCAATTACACCATCAACAATTAAATATAGAATTGATGAATACCGCTGCTGCCATTTTATATGAATACGAAGATTTTGAATGTTTTTCGAAAGTAAAAACAGATGTACGTACCTTTAACTGCACAGTAACAAATGCTAAATGGATTAAAAAAGGCAATGAATTAACATTCTATATTAGTGCCAATCGTTTTTTAAGAAATATGGTTCGCGCTATTGTAGGTACTTTAATTGATGTTGGTTTAGAAAAAATTACCGTTAATGACTTTAAAAAAATTATAGAAAGTAAAAATCGAAGCAACGCAGGAGTGTCAGTTCCAGCAAAAGGACTATTTTTAACAAAAATAACATACGATTATATATAGTGAGCAAAACAACAGGAAACGCATTTGACATTAAAATTTTTGCAAGACTTATGAGTTTTGCAAAAAAGTACCGTGTACGATTTACCATTGCTGCTTTATCTACTATTTTACTAGCAGGTTTTTCAGTACTAACCCCTGTCGTTTTAATGACAGCGATAGACGATTTTACCACCACTAAAAACCCAACAAGGCTCTTGTATTTTACCATAGTCTTAATTATTATTTTAGTTATTCAGGTGTTATTTCAATTTAGCTTTATTTTTTATGCAAATTGGGTTGGGCAACATATTATTCGAGATATTAGAGCGAAAACCTTTAGAAAAATATTGCAGTTTAAAATGGGGTATTTTGATAATTCATCGGTAGGAAAATTAGTAACACGTGTTGTTTCAGACATAGAAACTATTGCCAATTTTTTTACCCAAGGTGTTTTTATGATTGTAAGCGACATTCTTTTAATGCTAATCGTTATCGTGGTAATGTTTTATACAAACTGGAGGCTTGCTCTAATTGCATTGGCAACCTTACCAGTATTAATATACGCTACCAAACTATTTCAAATAGCTATAAAATCTACCTTTC
Source organism: Tenacibaculum tangerinum (assembly GCF_029853675.1). NCBI lineage: Bacteria > Pseudomonadati > Bacteroidota > Flavobacteriia > Flavobacteriales > Flavobacteriaceae > Tenacibaculum > Tenacibaculum tangerinum. The sequence continues at coordinate 1,689,542 of NZ_CP122539.1, forward strand.
AAGATGTTCGAAATCAAGTAGCAAATCTTAATAGTTTTGTACAAGAGCGTGTTACAGGAATGAAAATTGTTCAGCTTTTTAACAGAGAAAAAATAGAGTATAAAAACTTTATTGATATTAATAACAAGCATAAAAAAGCACATATAAAAACGGTTTGGTACTACTCTATTTTTTTTCCAATTGCCGAAATATTATCTTCTATTGCTATCGGGTTAATTGTTTGGTACGGAGGTTTGCAGGTTATTGAGGGGGAGGTCGTTACCGTTGGAGCCATTATTGGTTTTATAAAAATGGCGCAAATGCTTTTTCGCCCTTTACGCCAAATAGCTGATAAATTTAACCAACTACAAATGGGAATCGTTGCTGGCGAACGCGTTTTTAATATTATAGATACTGAAAGTTCAATAGATAAAACAGGAACAATAACTGCTGAAAACATACAAGGTAATATTGATTTTAAAGAGGTTCATTTTAGCTATATAAAAGACGAAGAAATTTTAAAAGGCGTTAGTTTTCATGTTGAACAAGGACAAACCATTGCTATTGTAGGAGCTACAGGAGCGGGTAAATCAACTATTATTAATCTCATAAATCGCTTTTATGAAATTGACAGCGGCGAAATTTCTATTGATGGAATACCTGTACAAGAGTATAAAATTGATTCTTTACGCCAAAAAGTAGCCGTAGTATTGCAAGATGTATTTTTGTTTTCAGATAGTATTTTAAATAATATTACTTTAAAAAACGATCAGATTTCTCTTGAAGAAGTTCAAACCGCTGCAAAACAAATAGGAATTCACGAATTTATAATGAGCTTACCTAACGACTATCATTACAATGTAAAAGAACGTGGTGGTATGCTATCTTCTGGGCAACGCCAATTAATTGCATTTTTGCGTGCTTATGTAAGCAAGCCTAGTATTTTAATATTAGATGAAGCTACTTCTTCGGTAGATGCGCATTCAGAACAAATGATTCAATACGCTACCGATGAAATTACTAAAAACAGAACTTCAATTGTAATTGCACACCGTTTGGCAACAATAAAAAAAGCAGATATGATTATTGTAATGGACAAAGGAAATATTGTTGAAAAAGGAACTCATACAGAACTATTAAAAAAACAGGAAGGCTATTACAAGAATTTATATGAAAAACAGTTTAATAGTGAAACTGTAGTGTAAATAAAATTTGTTTACATCAATCAAAGTAGTACATTTGTTGTTCAATCTTAAAAACTAAAAAATCAATTAATGATGAAAAAAGTAATCTTATCTCTATTTGTTGTTGGTGCTTTATTAGCAACCTCTTGTAAAAACACTAAAGAAGACGCTAAAGACGCTGCCAATGATGCTATTGAGGCCGTAGACAATGCTGCCGAAGAAACAAAAGAAGCTGTACAAAATGCTGCCGAAGAAACAAAAGAAGCTGCTCAAGATATGGCTAATTCTGTAGAATCTGCAATCGAAGGTATTACAATTCCTGAATTTGAAGATCCTAAAGTTGGTGAGTACTTACAGTCTTACACAGAACATGCTAAAGATTATATCGAAGCAAAAGGAGATGTAGTTAAAAATTCTGAATTAGTAAAAGAAAGCGCAAAATTAGCTGAAGAAGCTAAAGAAATTCTTGCTAACTTAGACGAAGAAGCTACTAAAAAATTCAACAGCACCATGGCTGCTATTCAAGCTAAAATGGCTCCTGCTAACTAATTTTTAGAACGGAAAAAAAAGCTCGCAAATTGCGAGCTTTTTTTATGTCATTACATCTTTTTCTAACTTATCGTGTAATTCACTTATAGAGTTATATAGCACAAACTCACCGTCTTTTATATATGATATCTCCCCTGTTTCTTCTGAAACCAGCAAGCAAATAGCATCTGTTTTTTCACTAACTCCTATCGCTGCTCTGTGACGTAACCCAAATCTCGAAGGTATTTTTGTACTGTTAGAAATAGGCAGCACCACTCTTGTTGCAATGATATAGTTATCACGAATAATCGTAGCTCCATCGTGTAGCGGACTATTTTTATAAAAAATGCTTTCTATAATTGCTTCGTTAACCAAAGCATTCATTCTATCGCCTGTATTTACTAAAAAATCTAGGTTATTGGTTTTTTCAATGACCAACAAAGCACCTGTATTGGTTTTCGACAAACTAGTACACGCTTTTAAAATAGTATCAATATCGATATCAGAGCTAACATCTGTTTTTAAAAACTTTAACTGATTTAAAAAACCTCTTTTCGTAGAAAAATTAGTGGTTCCAATCATTAACAAAAATCTTCGTATTTCTTGTTGAAATACGATAATTAAGGCAATAACTCCCCCAGAAAGCAGGTATCCTAAAATTCCGCTTAGCATTTCCATATTCAGTGCTTGCGTAATTTTCCATATTAAAAAGATAAATGCAATTCCTATCACAATATTAATCGCCACCGTTCCTTTTAACAATTTATAGATGTAATACAGTAACAGCGCTACTAAAAAAATATCTAATACATCGAGAAACGAAAAGTTGATAAAATCTAAATTCATATAGGTATTCCTGTTTCTGTAAAAGTACTCATTTTATAAAACATTTGGTCTTTATACACCAACGCTTCTTTTTAAACAAAAAACACTCTTTTACCCCCAAAAAAGCGAAAATCGTACACCCTCCGTACAAAAAAGGCAAAAAAGTAAGTCAGTGACTTACCAGTTTCTATTTTTTTATGCTTTCCTTTGTCTTGTAAATAAAAACTTATGATATTTTATATGCAACAAAACATAGTAATGTTTTTGCAAAAACGTAGTAATGATTTTAGTAAAACGTAGTAGTGTTTTTGGTAAAACATACCTACGTTTTTTTCATAATATCTATACCTTATAACTGCCCAGTAATTTTAACGGCATCCATTGCTTCTTTTACATCGTGTACTCTTAGAATGTTTGTTCCGTTTAACAAGGCAATCGTATTGGCAACAGTAGTAGCATTCAATGCCTCTTGAGGTGTAATGCCTAACAATTTATACAACATCGATTTTCGAGAAACTCCTGTTAAAATAGGAACCTCTAAACTTTTAAAAAGCGATAACTGTTGTAACAACTCATAATTTTGGTCAATCGTTTTTCCAAAACCAAAACCAACATCAATGAGTACATCGTTAACTTGTAACTGACGTAAGGCAAAGAGCTGTTCAGCAAAAAAAGACAATACCTCGATTACTACATTGGTATACTGCGGATTTTGCTGCATGTTTTGTGGCGTTCCTTGCATATGCATCATAATATACGGAACCTGTAATTTCGCCACCGTTTCAAACATTTTCGCATCCATTTTACCTCCAGAAATATCATTCACAATTGCCGCCCCTAAACCGATTGCTTCCGCTACTACCCTACTTCTAAAAGAATCTACAGACAGCAGTATATCCGGAAAGCTTTTTACCAATAACCTTACCACAGGCGCCAATCTTTGCAACTCTTCCTCTTCAGAAATATGCGTTGCACCCGGTCTTGACGAATAGGCACCAACATCGATAAAAGTAGCCCCTTCCTTAAGCATCTTTTCAGTTTGCGTAAGCATATCTCGTTCATTCGTATACTTTCCACCATCGAAAAAAGAATCGGGTGTAATGTTTAAAATCCCCATTACCTTCGGAGTACTTACATCTACTAGGGTTCCTTTGCAATTAATTGTCATGCTGCTAAATTTCCGAGTAAAAATAAATGAAAAGCTTGTAATATTTACTATTTTTGGTCGAATACTTTTAATTAAAAAAGATGCAGAACACCTCTAAACAGTATGATGCTGTCGTTGAAGAATGTAGAAATTTGTTTGTAAAAAAAATGAGTGATTATGGTAGTGCTTGGAGAATTTTAAGACTTCCGTCGTTAACCGATCAAATCTTTATCAAAGCACAACGTATTCGACAATTACAAGAACATACTGAACGAAAAGTTGATGAAGGAGAAAAATCAGAATTCATTGGTATTATCAACTATTCGGTAATGGCATTGATTCAACTAGAATTAGGGGTTGTAGAGCAACCTGATTTAAACACCGAAAAGGCGACCGATTTATATAACAAACACATAAAAATTACCAAAGAGTTAATGGAAAACAAAAACCATGATTATGGCGAAGCATGGAGAGAAATGCGCGTTTCTTCATTAACCGATTTAATATTACAAAAACTACTTCGTGTAAAACAAATTGAAAATAATCAAGGCAAAACCTTAGTTTCTGAAGGAATCGATGCAAATTATCAAGATATGATTAATTATGCTATTTTTGCCATGATTCATCTATCTGAATCAGATAATTAACTTAAAACACCCCTAATATGATTTTAAAAGCGTTAACTCATATTTCAAGAGTACTCGTAGGAATTCTTTTTATTTACTCTGGATTTGTGAAATTAGTAGACCCCATTGGCTCACAATACAAATTTCAAGAATATTTTAGCGAAGGTGTACTAAACTTAGAATTTTTAATACCCCTTGCCCTGCCTTTTTCTGTTCTTTTAATTATTTCTGAATTGGTTTTAGGTGTAATGCTTTTGGTGGGTTATAAACCAAAATTAACGGTTTGGAGTTTGTTTGGCTTAAACTTAATCTTTTTGTTCTTAACATGGTACTCGCATACTTATAACAAAGTTACTGACTGCGGATGTTTTGGCGATGCGATAAAACTTACACCAGAAGAAACCTTTTATAAAAATGTAATTCTTATGGTATTTATTGTTATTCTAATTTTAGGAATTCAGTATATCAAACCTCTTATTTCAAACAAAATAGCCTCTATTACAACATTTATTTCGCTGGCACTATCTTTAATGGTTACCTTTTATGTACTAAACCACCTGCCAATTATAGATTTTAGGGCGTATGCAGTAGGCACCGATATTGCAGAAGGAATGAAATACCAAGAGGGAAGCGACGAAATACCTCCTATTCACGATTTTATGATTGAAACAGATGAAGGCGATAAGCTAGAAGAAATGCTAGCAAAAGAAAAAGCAATGCTCGTCGTTATGTATAATTTTGATAAAACTGAAGAAGAAGGGATTGCAGAAGTAGCTAAGGTTGCAAAAAAAGCCAAAGAACAAGGATATGAAATTTATGTTTTAACCGCTTCTTATGTTGAAGACCAAGAAGCTACTCAAAAAAAATATGGACTTCCTTACACCTTTGCTTTTTGTGATGAAACTGCTTTAAAAACTGTAATTAGAGCAAACCCTGGTATTGTTACCGTTAAAAAAGGAATTATTGTAGGAAAATGGAATTGGACAGATGCTGATGATGTAACATTGTAAAGACCACGTAATTTTATATACAACGAAAACCTCACAGAATTTGTGAGGTTTTCTTATTTTCGCAAAGACATGCTATGCTATTAGCGTATTTTAAAAAAAGGAATCAATTTATATATATTTATTTTTGTGAAACAATTAGTCTTCGTTTTTATTGGTGGTGGTGCAGGAAGCGTATTACGCTATCTCATAGGAAAAGCACTCAACACTTCGCAAACAGGATTTCCTTACGGAACTTTTACCGCAAATATTTTAGGGAGTTTACTTATTGGAATTATTTTAGGGTTTGCCGCTAAAAATAACGCCTTAACACAAAACCACACCTTATTATTGGCAACAGGTTTTTGTGGCGGCTTTACTACCTTTTCTACGTTTGCTTATGAAAATCATATCTTTTTAAAATCAGGAGACTTTAGCTCTTTTGCACTGTACACCATTGCAAGCTTTGTTATTGGTTTTTTAGCTGTTTTTGCAGGAATTTACTTCACAAACTTCCTTTTACCAAATACATAAAACACCTAAATTAGTTTCAGAAAAAAAGACTGTAACCACACTATCGAAAAAATCATACATCAAATGAACGAACTTATACACTATACCTCAGCCGAAAATTATGTAATGCTTACGATTACCAACGGAAAAGCCAATGCAATTTCTCATGAAGTAATCGACGCTTTAAACGCTTGTTTAGACAAGGCTGAAAAAGAAGAAAAAACCGTAATAGTAACAGGGCAATCAGGAATATTCTCGGCAGGATACGATTTGAAGAGCATGACGCAATCTCCTCAATCGGCTTTAGAGTTGGTAACTAAAGGCTCTAGGTTATCGCATAGAATGTTATCATATCCTTATCCCATAATCGCTGCTTGTTCAGGACATGCCGTTGCCAAAGGAGCGTTCTTATTACTTTCTGCTGATTATAGAATAGGTATAGAAGGAGATTTTAAAATTGGATTGAACGAAGTTATGATTGGCATGACCATGCACAACGCAGGCATTGAAATTGCCAAAGCACGCTTGGCTCCTATTTACTTTGAAAGAAGTGTCAGTTGTTCAGAAATATACACTCCTAAAGATGCCGTTACTGCTGGTTTTTTAGACACCGTTGTTCCTCAAGAACAGTTAGTACCTACGGCAATAAAAGTAGCTTCAATGTTTGCTAAACTCAATAAAAAAGCACATAAAGAAACCAAGTTAAAAGTTAGAAAACCATACTTAGATTCATTAGAAAAAGCAATTGAACTCGATATCGAAAACGGGTTGACACCTCCTTCTAAATAAGAATAAGCGTGTCATATCGATAGAACGAAGTACGAGTAGTGATGATATATCTTATGCGATTTATGTGTGGCTATTTCGCATTTAAACCCGTTGTCTCTTCGAGTAAAATTAGTGGAATGAAATGGAAATAATTTTTATTTAAAGATCTTATTGTTCTCTAATAATTTTTCTAGCTGTTTTTTAATTTTTACATCACCTAATTTCTGTAAAAGTTTCAAATGGTTGTGATGGTGTGCATCAGTTCCAACAAAATCATACATTCCTTCGCTTAATAGTTTTTTTGAAACTTTTTGAACCCCTTTTCCATATTGCTCTGTTAGAGAAAGAAAATTTAATTGAAAAAGACAACCTGCTTTTTTCAATTTATAAAAATTTTGAAAGTCATGATGATAAAAATTATACCTCTCTGGATGTGCCAAAACTGGCTTGTATCCTTTTAATTGTATTTCAAACAGTATATCGTATAAATTGTAAGGAGCATTAAAATACGACATCTCTACAAGTATATACTTATCTTTTAAAACTAAGATATCATCAGCCTCTAACCTTTCTACAAAACGCTCATCCATCATATATTCAGCAGCAGCTCTAATAGAAATATCGGCAAACCCTTTATTGTCTAAAGCCTTTCTAACTTCTGACAATTTACTCTTTATTGTTTCAGAAGAATTAGGATATACGTCTCCTAAAACATGCGGTGTTGTAACAAAATTTTTGATTCCGTAAGAGTACATTTTTGAAATGAGGGAAACTGAATCTTCTATATTTTTTGCACCGTCATCAATACCTGGAAGTAAATGTGAATGTATATCTACAAATCCTTCAGGAAAAAATTCATTAAGTGGAATTTCTTTCTTCTTAAAAAAGAGCATATTCAACGATTAATTTTTATACAAAGTTATGTTATAATTTCTACAAATATATTGCAAAATAAAAAAAGTTAACAACGAAAACGATTGAGTTTTGCATGGCTATTGCCTGTACAAAATAGAACGTCTATATTTGGGTATTAATAATTATGATGATATGGTTTTAATAGCAGATGGCGGATCTACCAAAGCGGATTGGATTGCTATAAACGACAACAAAGAAGAGGTTTTTAGAGTAAGAACTTTAGGACTTAATCCTGCTGTAATATCAGTAGAAGAACTTAGGAATAGAATTATCAATATGTTCCAGTTAATAAATATTAAAGAGCAAGTTTCTGAAATTTATTTTTATGGAGCGGGCTGTGGTACCCCAAAAGCAGTTAATATCTTAAAAGAATTATTAGAATCTATTTTTACCAATGCTAAAGTTTCTATTAATGAAGATATGCTTGCTGCTGTATATGCCAGTGCTGGAGATAAAGAGGCCATTGTATGCATACTAGGTACTGGCTCTAATAGCTGTTATTTTGATGGAAACAACATTGAAATGCTCGTGCCCTCGTTAGGATATACCATCATGGATGAAGCTAGTGGAAATTTCTTTGGTAAAAAACTTATTCGAGATTATTATTATAAAAAAATGCCGAAAAAAATCGCCAAGAAGTTTGGTGACGCTTATAACTTAGATGCCGATTATATTAAGCAACATTTATACCGAGAAAGCAACCCGAACATGTTTTTAGCGAACTTTGCTAAGTTTATGTTCGACTTTAAAGAAGATGTATATATTAAGAAATTAATCAGAAAAGGATTTAAAAAATTTTTTAAGTGTCGAATACTTCCTTTTGAAAAAGACAACACGACACCTATTTATTTTATAGGGTCTATCGCTTTTTATTTTAATGATATCTTAGAAAGTGTTGCCGACAAATATGACTTAAGGATAGCTGGAATAATTCAAAGACCCATAGATAACTTATTAGAGTATCATAAAAACAAACTTTAGTTAATACTATCTAACACCCTTTCAAGAGCCATTCCTCTTGATCCTTTTACTAAAATAGTACTGTGTTTTATTTCACTGTCTTTTAAGTGTGACTCTAAATCTTTGAAGGTCTCAAACTTGATTGCCCTGTCATTTTTGGTTTCTACTTCATAGAAGTTTTTACCCACTAAAAAAACGGCATCAAAACTACTGTTTTGGGTTATGTCTGCTATGATTTGATGTTCCTTTGCACTGTAGGCACCTAACTCAAACATATCACCTAAAATAACTATTTTTTGTGCAGCTTTAAGTAAGCTGAAACTTTCTAAAGCAGCCCTCATGCTTGTTGGATTGGCATTGTAAGCGTCGAGAACAATCGTGTTATTATCGGTATGAATCATTTGCGACCTGTTGTTGGAAGGAATATAGCTTTCTATTGCTTTCTTAATTTCTTCGAAAGAAACGCCAAAATAATTCCCTATAGTTATCGCTGCCGACAAATTTGCAAAGTTGTATGTTCCCATTAGGTTACTCAAAATAGCTTCATTCTTGAATGATATTTTTACAAACGGATTCGCTTCTATAAACTGTATTTCGTCATCGAAAAAAATTCTTTCAATAGCATTGGTTCTTGCTACTTGTTTTTCGTCTTCAGGATTTACAAATACTTTTTTTTGGTGTACTTCTAAAAAATCATACAATTCAGATTTAGCTTTTACAACCCCCTCTAAAGAACCAAATCCTTCCAAATGAGCACTTCCAAAATTTGTTATGTATCCATAATCTGGATTGGTTATTTCAGATAAAAATGCTATTTCATTTGCATGATTTGCACCCATTTCAACAATACCAATTTCCGTATTTTTGACCATTGACAACAATGTTAACGGCACTCCTATATGATTGTTTAAATTTCCTTTGGTTGCGTTTGTTTTATATTTTGTTGAAAGAACTACATTTATAAGCTCTTTTGTAGTTGTTTTTCCATTACTACCCGTTAAAGCTATTATTGGAATATTTAGTTGATTTCTATGATAAGTAGCTAATTTTTGTAACGTTTCTAACACGTTATCTACTAAAATTATCGAATCTGAAGTTTTATAAGCTTCCTCATCTACTACTGCATAACTAGCTCCTTTTCGTAGTGCTTCTTCTGCAAACTTATTACCGTTGAAGTTTGCCCCTTTCAATGCAAAAAACAGGGTATTCTTCCTAATGTTCCTTGTATCTGTATCAACCAAACCATGAACAGCATACAACTGGTATAAATCTTCTGTATTCATTTTGTAAAAATAAAAAACCTCATTGAGTGGTCAATGAGGTTCTTTTAAATTTATTCAATAATTATTATTTATCTTCTTACTCTCTTAACGTATTTTGGTGTTGGAGTTTTCCTATCATTTAACACCATTGGTCCCATTTTGTCTGTAGCACATCTAAAACCAATATAATTTGTTGCCATATACTCTGGGAAATATCTTCTTTGGGCTGGATCTAACCAGTATTCTCTATCTGCCCATGAACCTCCTTTAAACACTCTAGATTTATCACTAATTAGAGTAGTTCTTCTTTTGTCATCGTATTTATAATTATTAATAACGTTTCCTAAAGAGTCTAATTCTGCCTCTGGTTTTTGAGGTGAGTTATACATTCTAGAAGAGCGATCTAATTGATCTTTATCTAAACCGTAGAATTTAGATGAAGCCTGATCTCCATCGCCTAAACTTGAGTTGTTCGCTAAGTTATAATTTCTTCTCATATACGTATCTTCTCTCGTAATAGGAATATATTTTACACTTCCAGGTAAATCTTTAGGTACAACTCTACCATTTTCTAAAGTATCGTATTCTACCTCTCCGTCTCCAACAATTACAACTTTTCCATCTTCATTAATTAATTTTTTAGTGAATATATTTCCTCTAAAATAGTTAAAGTCGTTAGCTTCTGAGTCTATAATTGGTCGGTATACGTCTTCTACCCATTCTGCTACATTCCCAGACATATCGTAAAGTCCAAATGCATTCGGTGGATAGCTCATCACAGCATTAGGAATATCTGCTCCGTCGCTACTCCATCCTGCAATACCACTATAATCTCCTTTTCCTTGTTTAAAGTTCGCTAGTTGGTCTCCTCTCCTTCTCTTATCTCTATCACGTGTATATTTTCCAGTCCAAGCATATTTTTTTCTACCTCTAATATTGTTATATTCTCTATTTTCAAAAAGTGCTTTTGCTGCATATTCCCATTCTACTTCAGTTGGTAATCTAAACTTTTGAGATAGGATTCCGTCAGAAGAAGTTACTTGTCGTCCTGTAAACTTTCCTTTTTCTGGCTTAGGTTCACCTTTAGTTCTTGGTACTGGTAATCCTTTTTTGTATATAGTAGAATCTCCATCGAAGATAGCATACGGATCGGTTAAGTAAGTATCTGTATCAAAATTGTTTTCCCCTTTAAAACTTATTGAATCTTCTTTGAATATATTTTTGATGACCCCTTTATCCATCAAAATCTTTAAATTTACTGCATTGGTACGCCACTTACAATACTTGTTCGCTTGTATCCAACTAACTCCAACCACTGGGTATTCTGCATAAGACGGGTGTCTTAAGTAACTTTCTGAAAGCAAATTGGTATTTCCTAATCCTTTTCTCCAAACCAATGTATCTGGTAAAATTGAAGGGTAAATATTTTTAAACTGAGGGTCGTCTGGCGAAAATACATCTTTCATATATTGCATAAACAAACCATACTCGGCATTTGTCACTTCAGTTTCATCCATATAAAAGGTGCGCACGTGCATTTGTTTTGGTGTTGTGTTCCAGTCAAACATAACATCGTCTTGCACTAATCCCATCGTAAAAGTACCTCCTTCAATGTGCACCATACCCGGGGGAACGTTTTTTCCTTCTCTATACTCTCCTTTAATATATCCTCCATAATTAGGATCATTAAAGTTCCAACCAGTTAACGAAGATTTACTAGACCCGCCACGACTGTTACTTTTACAAGAAGCAACTAACAAGCTAGCAATCGCCAATAAACTAAATAATTTTAACGTACTTTTCATGTATTTCTTATTGTTTTTAAGGGTGTCGCAATTTACAATATTTCTAATTTCTTACAACTAATTTAACCATAAAATCATATTCATTGACTCTTATTACGCAAGATAGAAACGATAGTTTTTGCTCTTTAGTATTACGAATCTAAGAAAAAGATTAAAATAATACGGTCTTAAGATTTAATATTTGTAGAATTGTAAAAAGTTAATTAATAATTTAGAAGGAAAATATAATATATTTTTTAGAAAAACGTTAATTGTTTTAATTTTTAAGCTATGAATAGGCTAAAAAAAAGAGATATTGTGAACTCATTATAATAAAATTATATATTTGCTAAATAATTAATCAAATTTTACATGAAAAAATTATCGATCATATTATTTTTTGTGTGCTTAACCTTATTAGATAAAGCACAAGCCCAAACATCAATAAATACAACAGCAATGCCCTTTTTATTGATTGTACCTGATGCTCGCGCTGGTGGTATGGGAGATATTGGAGTGGCGACCTCTTCTGATGCTTATTCAATTTTTCATAACCCTGCAAAAACTGCATTCAATCAAAACAAAATAAGTATGGGGATAAACTATACCCCGTGGCTTAGAAATTTAACGGATGATATTTTTGTTGGTGGTGGTTCTTATGTGAACAGGTATAGTGAAAAATCGGCATGGGGAGTTGATTTAAAGTATTTTTCTTTAGGGCAAGTAAACTTAACTACCGATGATGGTACTTCTAATGGAATAGAAAACCCTAACGAATTAGCCATTACAGGAATTTATTCATTAAAGCTTAGTGAAACATTTTCTATGGGTATTGGTTTAAAATATATTCACTCTAACTACAAGATAAGAAGCAATAATTCTAGTTTGAATCCTGTAAACTCTTTTGCAGTTGATGTTTCTGGATACTACCAATCTGAAGAAAAAAACTTTGGAAATTTTAACGGTCGTTATCGATTTGGCTTTAACATTGCAAATATTGGCCCTAAAGTTGAATATTCTGCTGGTGATCCCAACTTCATACCAACGAATGCTAAAATTGGTGGAGGTTTTGATTTTATTCTTAATGATTTTAATGTCTTAGGACTTAATTTAGAGTTTACAAAACTATTAGTTCCATCGAGCCCTGACTCAGAAAGAGGTTGGTTTGAAGGTATGTTTACTTCTTTAGGAGACCGTAGTTTTAGTGAAGAATTACAAGAAACTACTTGGGCGTTAGGCGCAGAATATCTTTATAACAATGCTTTTGCCTTAAGAGCCGGTTATTTTCACGAAAGTGAAGAAAAAGGACAGCGACAGTATTTTACCTTAGGTACTGGGTTTTCTGCTAGAGCTTTTACATTAGATTTATCATATCTTGTAAATACAGCCGCTGTTAACAATCCACTAGAAAACACCTTACGTTTCTCTTTGTCATTTGATTTAGGAGAACTATACGAAGTTTATTAAAAACAGTATTTTTTTATAAATTCGTAATCACAGAATACTAAAGCAGTCTCTAAGACTGCTTTTTTTGACTAATCGTTTTATCATGAAAAAAATTGAGATAACTACTACCGCTACGATATTTGATGATGTTTCGCAATTAACAACAGAAGATGCATTTTTAATACAAAAAGCAGTAGAAGCAAGACAAAAAGCGTATGCTCCGTATTCAAAATTTAATGTAGGTGCAGCTATTCTACTAGATAATGGGCATGTTATTTTAGGCAACAATCAAGAAAGTGCCGCTTACCCTTCGGGCATGTGCGCAGAAAGGGTTGCTATTTGGAAAGCTGGCTCAGAATTCCCTAACATGAAGGTAAAAAAAATAGCCATTACGGCTGCCTCAGAAAACACTACGGTTAACAAACCCGTTGGACCTTGTGGTGCTTGTCGACAAACATTATCTGAATATGAAATCAATCAAAAACACCCTATTGAAATTATTTTTATGGGAGAAGTTGGTAAAATTATAAAAACTGAGTCCTTGCTTTCTTTATTGCCTTTTTCTTTTGACAGCTCTTATCTATAGCTAACCTGTCATTAAAATGACAAAAAAAACGTTGTTTTTTATAAAAAAGAAAATACAGTTTTTCTTTTTTAAGAATATGATAATTTTAAAAAATCGACGTAAAATAAAGAGGTTATCGACAATAAAAATGCTTTATTTGTAAGTCCTCAACATTTAAAAATAGTATTTCTAATGAAACCAGCAATTACAGGAACAGGAACTTTTATACCTTCAATCATAAAAGAAAACAGTAAGTTTAACGATAACGTCTTTTTAAATGCTGATGGTACTTCCTTCAGCAATCCGAATGCTGTAATTATTGAAAAGTTTAAATCGATTACTGGTATCGAAGAACGACGCTACGCAAAAGCTGAGTACAACACGTCTGACCTTGGTTTTTTTGCAGCAAAAAAAGCTATTGAAGATGCCAATATTACTGCTGAAGAATTAGACTATATTATTTTTGCTCATAATTTCGGAGATGTAAAAGAAGGAGCTATTCAAAGCGATATTCTCCCCAGTTTGGCAACCCGTGTAAAATACTTGCTTGAAATTGAAAACCCTAATTGTGTAGCCTACGATATCTTATTTGGCTGTCCTGGGTGGATTGAAGGCGTTATTCAAGCACAAGCTTTTATAAAAGCTGGTATAGCTCAAAAATGCTTGGTTATCGGAGCCGAAACACTCTCTAGAGTTATCGACGTAAACGATAGAGATTCTATGATTTATAGTGACGGTGCTGGTGCATGTATAGTTGAAGCTTCGGATAAAGATGACAGCGGAATTTTAAGTCATGCCTCACAAACCCATACAAAAGAGGAAGCTTATTATTTATTCTTTGGCAACTCTTTTGACAAGAACAAAGACAAGGATATTCGCTATATAAAAATGCACGGACGAAAAATTTATGAATTTGCATTAAACAACGTTCCAAACGCAATGAAGATCGCTTTAGATAAAAGTGGGTTGAGTATTGACGACGTTAAAAAGGTTTTTATTCACCAGGCAAATGAGAAAATGGACGAAGCTATTATCAAACGCTTTTATCGACTGTATAAAAAACCGATTCCTGAAGGAGTAATGCCTATGAGTATTCACAAATTAGGAAATAGCTCAGTAGCCACAGTACCTACCCTACTCGACCTTGTTTTAAAAGGAAATATTGAAAACCAAGAAGTAAAAAAAGGAGAAGTTATTATTCTAGCCTCAGTAGGTGCTGGTATGAATATTAATGCAATTGTTTACAAGTATTGATAGTTTTTCAGTCGTATTAATTTCTTATTAAATATTCTCGCAAATCTAAAATCTAAGTACTATTTTTGCGCATGCAACAACACAACGTACTTATATTAGATTTCGGCTCGCAATACACACAGTTAATTGCACGCCGCGTAAGAGAATTAAACATTTATTGTGAAATTCATCCTTACAACAAAATACCACAAAATTTAAACGATTTTAAAGCCGTAATTCTTTCAGGAAGTCCATCTTCTGTTCGTTCAGAAGAAGCTCCACATCCAGATTTATCAGAAATTAGAGGTAAAAAACCTTTATTGGCAGTATGCTACGGAGCACAATATTTAGCGCATTTTTCTGGTGGACTGGTAGCTCCTTCCAATACACGTGAATATGGAAGAGCTAATTTATCTTATGTAAAAGCAGGTGAAGATTTCTTTAAAAATATTTCAGAAGGAAGTCAAGTTTGGATGAGTCATTCAGATACGATTAAAGAATTACCAACAGGCGGTATCTTATTAGCAAGTACTCACGATGTTGAGAATGCTGCATACAAAATAGAGAATGAAACTACCTATGCCATTCAATTTCATCCTGAAGTGTATCATTCTACAGATGGTAAACAATTATTACAGAATTTTTTAGTTACTATAGCTGGAGTTGCTCAAACTTGGACACCAGATTCTTTTGTTGATGAAACGGTTACTGAGTTAAAAGCAAAGATAGGTGATGATAAAGTTGTTTTAGGACTCTCTGGAGGTGTAGATTCAACCGTTGCAGCAGTATTATTACATAAAGCAATAGGTGCTAATTTACATTGTATTTTTGTAAACAACGGATTGTTACGTAAAAATGAATTTTCCGATGTATTAAAACAATACGAAGGAATGGGATTGAACGTTAAAGGTGTAGATGCTTCGGCACGTTTTTTGGATGAACTCGCAGGTTTGAGTGAACCAGAGGCTAAACGCAAAGCTATTGGTAAAGTTTTTATTGATGTTTTTGACGACGAAGCACATCAAATAGAAGATGCAAAATGGTTAGCGCAAGGAACCATTTATCCTGACGTAATTGAATCGGTTTCTGTAAACGGAGGACCATCGGCAACGATAAAAAGTCATCATAATGTAGGTGGTTTACCTGATTTTATGAAGCTAAAAGTAGTAGAACCATTACGTATGATTTTTAAAGACGAAGTGCGTCGTGTAGGTGCTTCTATGGGGATTGACAAAGAGCTGTTAGGACGTCACCCATTTCCTGGACCTGGTTTAGGTATCAGAATCTTAGGAGATATTACGGCAGAAAAAGTTCGTATATTACAAGAAGTAGACGCTATATTCATTAATGGATTGAAAGAAAATGGTTTGTACGACAAGGTATGGCAAGCAGGTGCCATTTTATTACCTGTAAATTCTGTAGGGGTAATGGGTGATGAGAGAACCTACGAAAAAGTAGTAGCGTTACGTGCCGTAGAAAGTACCGATGGTATGACTGCAGATTGGGTAAATTTGCCCTATGAATTTTTGCAAAAAACATCGAATAAAATAATAAATAATGTGAAAGGTGTGAATAGAGTTGTATATGATATCAGCTCAAAACCGCCAGCAACTATAGAGTGGGAATAGTTTTTTACAAATAACAACAAATTAGATGAAGAAATTACAGTTTTTATTTTTAGCTTTTATCTTAACCTTCACCATTTCTTGTGGGCAGCAAAAACGCTACATCTCTTATAAAGTTCAAGAAGGAGAAACTATGAGAGATATTGCGAATCGCTTGGATATAAAGACAAAGGATTTATTACGTTTAAATCCCGATGTTGGAAGAAACCCAGGTGCCAATACGGTAATTGTAATTCCGAATCCTAAAATTAAAAAAAGTACTTCTTCATCTAGTGATACTGCTTCTTCATCAAAAGAAAAGGAAACAGTAGATGATAATACCAATAATGAAGACCTTACTTCTGAAGCTAACGATACTATTTTCAAGCAGACCGTGGTTGAATATGAAACTCACACGGTGCAAAAAGGAGAAACCGTATATCGAATTACGAGACAATACGGTATTACTAAGGACGACTTAATTAAATACAATCCTGAATACACCAATATTCAAAGCAACAATTTAAGCATCGGTCAGGTATTGAAAGTAAAAGCTATCGAAAAAACAATTACGATAGATAAAGCAGCGGTTTTAAAGAATTTTTTAACTCATACTGTAGTTAAGGATGAAACTGTTTTTGGCTTAACTCGTTTCTATAATATCACTAAAGAAGATTTACTACGATTGAATCCTGAATATCCTGATTTAGTTGACAACAATCTTTCAATTGGGCAATTACTTAAAATTAAACCTATTGAAGAAGTAAACGAAGAGGAAAATTACACCTTTTACAAGGATGAAATAATGGAAGACACCTCTATTAACCTTTCCATTTTACTTCCTTTCAAAGCTGATGAATATTCAGAAAAAACAAGTAACGATATTTTTGATGGAAATCAACTAGCAAATATGGTAACCGATTTTTATATGGGTGCTGAAATAGCTATTGATTCTATTATAAAACAAGGAATACAGATTAATGTAGCTGTTTTTGACACAGGTAATAGAGGAGAAAATATTACTGACATACTGAATGACAACAAGTTAGAGAATACCGATGTGATTGTTGGTCCTTTTTATTCTGATAAAGCAGAAGAGGTGGCTCGTGATATAAATGTACCCGTTGTTTTTCCTCACTACTCTAGCAAACAAAATAAATTTTCTTCTTCTAAGTTGATAAAAACCTCACCAGAAAAAGAAAGCTATACAAATTACCTAGCTTCCTACTTAAAAGCTAGTTATAAAGATCAAGAGATTTTCATTGTAAGTGATGATGAAAAAGCAACAAATACAAGAGTTTCTAAAATCATTTCCGAATTAAAAAAACATGATAGTATTCATGATATTCATGTTTTAAAACCAAAAAATGGCTATATAAAAAGAGTACGATTTACTGAAAAAATGCCTACGGAAAGACATAATTGGGTCATTATTGCTTCTGATGATAATGTCGTTGTGGCAGATGCTTTGAACAGTATGATTAGCCTACCTGACAAGATCAATGTGCAAGTTTTTGCTATTGACAAGGGTGAAGCTTATGACAAAATTGATAATAATAAGTTAGCTCAAATTAACTTTACGTATGTTTCTAACACGTATACAGATGAAGATGCTATAGAAACAAAAGCTTTTAACAAGAAATACTTCCAGAAGAATAATACAATTCCCACCGATTATGCTATCAAAGGATTTGACATTACGTATGATATTCTCATGCGTTTGGCTTCTGGAAATGACCTGAAAGAAACCTTCGAAAAGGGAGTTTCTTTACGTGTTGAAAATAAGTTTGATTATAAAAAGAAAGTCCTTGGAAGCAGCTACAATAGGGGTTTGTTTGTTATTAAATATAATAGAGATCTTAGTTTAAGCAGATTAAGATAACCTACTTCAAATAAAAGTAATCAC
Organism: Tenacibaculum tangerinum; assembly: GCF_029853675.1. NCBI lineage: Bacteria > Pseudomonadati > Bacteroidota > Flavobacteriia > Flavobacteriales > Flavobacteriaceae > Tenacibaculum > Tenacibaculum tangerinum. Next base: position 1,707,773 of record NZ_CP122539.1, read on the forward strand.
ATCCGAAATTATAGCATTAGTTTCGGATTTTTTTATGATTCGTATAGCTGCTGATAGTACTTTTGGTAGTCTCCGCTCGTTACATTATGTACCCAATCTTCATTTGTCAAATACCACTGTACCGTTTTTTTAATTCCTTCTTCAAACTGTAAAGAAGGCTCCCAACCTAACTGCATTTTAAGTTTTGATGCGTCTATTGCATAACGATAATCATGCCCTGCTCTATCTTTAATATACGTAATTAGTTTTTCAGAAGTTCCTTCTTCTCTACCTAACTGCTTATCTACTGTTTTTATAAGAAGATGTATCAAGTCGATATTTTTCCACTCATTAAATCCGCCAATGTTATAGGTTTCTCCTAATTTTCCTTGATGAAAAATACGATCGATTGCTCGAGCGTGGTCTTCTACATATAACCAATCTCGAACATTTTCTCCTTTTCCGTAGACTGGTAAAGGCTTGTTTTTACAAATATTATTGATAAATAATGGAATTAGCTTCTCAGGAAATTGATGCGAACCATAATTATTGGAGCAGTTAGAAATTACAATCGGCAATCCATAGGTATTGTGATAAGCTCTTACAAAATGGTCTGACGATGCTTTGGATGCTGAATAAGGCGATTTTGGATTGTAAGGAGTCTGTTCTGTAAAAAAGCCATCGTCTCCCAAGCTTCCATAGACCTCATCGGTAGAAATATGATAAAAACGTTTTCCTTCAAAATTACCATTCCAACTATTTTTCGCCGCTTCTAACAAATTCAATGTTCCGTAAACATTCGTTCTTACAAATGATAATGGATTGGTAATAGAACGGTCTACATGCGACTCTGCAGCTAAGTGAATGACACCATCAAATATATACTTAGTAAACAGTTTTTTTACCAAATCTTCATCACAAACATCACCCTTAACAAAGGTGTAATTCGGACGCCCCTCAATATCTTTTAAATTTTCTAGATTGCCTGCATAAGTCAACGCATCTAAGTTAACAATATGATATTCAGGGTAGGTATTCACAAATAAGCGAACTACATGTGAACCTATAAAACCTGCTCCTCCTGTTATTAAAATGTATTTCATAAAAAGTTTAGTATATAAACTCCTCAAAGTTACTAATAAATGAATGGAGTTTGTAATGCTTTAAAAGTAGAAAGCTGTTGGTCTTTTGAAGAAAGTATCACTTTCTTTGGATTGATTTTCCAGTCGATATTTAACGTTGTGTCGTTCCAAACAATTCCTGAGTCGTATTCAAGGGCATACCAATTATCTACTTTATATGCAAAAATAGCTTCTTTAGATAAAGTTACAAATCCATGAGCAAAACCTCTCGGAATAAACACTTGCTTTTTATTTTCTTCGGATAATTCTACAGCAATATGCTTTCCATAAGTAGGCGAGTTTTTTCTAACATCTATTACTACATCTAAGACTTTTCCTTGTACACAACGCACTAGCTTTGCTTGAGCATACGGTGGTTTTTGGAAATGCAAGCCTCGTAAAGCACCAAAAGTCGATTTCGATTCATTGTCTTGCACAAAGTTTACTTGCCCTATATTTTCTTCAAATTCTTTCTGGTTGAACGATTCAAAAAAATACCCTCTTTGATCTCCAAAAACTTTGGGTTCAATAACAACAACTTCAGGAATATCCGTTTTTGTAAAATTCATCGTTACTCTTTTCCTATGTTAACTAAGTATTGTCCGTAGCTACTTTTTTGCAAGGGTGCTGCCAATTTTCTAATTTGTTCTTTATTGATATACCCCATATACAAAGCTATCTCTTCTATACAAGCTACTTTTAACCCTTGACGTTTTTCTATAGTTTCAATAAACTGACTTGCTTCTAATAAAGAATCATGCGTTCCTGTATCTAACCATGCATAGCCACGACCCATCAATGCAACTTTTAACTGGTCGTTTTCTAAATAATATCGATTCACGGACGTAATTTCTAATTCTCCTCTTTGAGAAGGTTGTACATCTTTAGCTACTTCTATCACATTATTCGGATAAAAATACAAGCCAACTACGGCATAATTAGACGTTGGATTCGTTGGTTTTTCGATGATAGAAATCGCCCTTCCATCATCATCAAAATCCACCACACCGTAGCGTTGTGGGTCTTTGACAGTATAGCCAAAAATAGTGGCTTTATTTTCTTTCTTAACATTGTTTATCGCAGCTTGCAATAGTTCAGGTAATCCATGTCCGTAGAAGATATTGTCTCCTAAGATTAAACATACATCATCACTTCCTATAAACTCTTCACCAATAATGAATGCTTGCGCCAATCCATCTGGTGAAGGTTGTTCGGCATAACTCAGTTGAATCCCTAAGTCACTTCCATCTCCTAATAACTTTTGAAAACTTGGCAAATCTTCTGGAGTAGAAATAATCAAAATTTCTCGAATACCAGCCAACATCAATACCGATAAAGGATAGTAAATCATCGGTTTATCGTACACAGGAAGCAGCTGTTTAGAGACTCCTTTAGTGATAGGATATAACCGTGTTCCTGATCCGCCTGCTAGTATGATGCCTTTCATATAGATTTATTCTTTTATTCTATCTCCAGAACCTTTACCTCCAACTGTTGCTAAAATATAATGAAAATATTTTTTTACCGTTAACGATTCTAACATTTCAGCGTCAATCTCTGCAAGCTTTTTAGGAGTAGACATATCTACTTCATTTATTTGAGCTAAACCAGTGATACCTGGTAAAAAGTTATATACTCCTCTTTTACTCCTCTCTTTAATTAACTCTTCTTGATTAAAAAGATTAGGTCTCGGTCCTACCAAGCTCATATCTCCTTTTAATACATTAATAAGTTGTGGTAATTCATCTAATTTTGAACTTCTTAAAAAAGTTCCTAATTTTGTTACTGAACTACTATTAGCTAGATGCGTTGCTACTGATTGAGTACTAACACTCATAGTCCTGAACTTTAATAGCGTAAATGACTTTTGATTTTTACCTACTCTTTCTTGTTTAAAAAGCGGTGAACCAGTATCAAACAACCCTAATACATATATGGCTAACCCTATTGGCCATAAAAGTAAAATTCCAAAAAGTGAAAATACAAAATCAAAAAATCGTATCATAGTTATTCCGTAAAGCTTTTAATTGTTTTTATTATTCCTTCTCTTGTACTCAATGGGAACTCATTAATTCCTAAGGCACTTTTTATTTTTTTGTTTGAAACCACATAGTCCTCTGTCAATTTTTGAACTCTTTCTGAATTAATTGGAAATGATAATATGTCTCCAAGTTTTGCTAACATATTAATGAATACTTTAGGAGTGTTAAATATCCTCACATTTTTATTAACTCCTACACCTATTGTTTTCACCAATTCATTTGTTGATAAGGATTCATCATCTGCTACATTATACACACCCGACTGAATATCTTTATTTTCTACTAATTCTTTGATTACAAAACAAAGATTTTCAACTGCTAAAAATGATCGTTTATTTTCATATTTCCCTAAAGGATAAGGAATTCCTTTGGATACAAAATTATATAACAAATTCAGGTTTCCTTTATTATTAGGTCCATGAATCATACAAGGACGTAAAATATAAACTCTTTTGTTTTCCGGAATTTCTTTTGACAAAATATACTGTTCAGCAGCTAACTTTGATTTTCCATAGGCTGTAACCGGATTTGACTTATGATTTTCATCAAGTATACCTTCAACTTCATCAGCAGTAGCTTTTACAGAACTCATATAAATGAAAACTTCACAGTCACTGTTTAAAAAATTATCAAATAAAGTTTTAGTCAACTCAGTGTTTACCTCAAAATATTCTTTTTCTTCTGATGTGTTTTTTAAATCATGTGCTTTCCCTGCGAGGTGAATAAAAGTATTATATGATGATAATAGTTCTTTTGATAAGTCTTTATAACTTAAATTATTGTCAATTTTACTTCTGGAAACACCATCCAAAACATATTGCTTATTTAAATAGTTTTCTAAGTTTTGTCCTACAAAGCCAGAAATTCCAGTAATTATTAAATTATGTTTCATATACCAACGTTTTATATAAATCAAGTTGGCCCTCCCAGATTACTTCAGATTTAAAAAATTTTCTTGCTCTTTTCTCTCCATAATCTCCATGCATATTTCTCAACTCAGGATTCCTAGCATAAATCAAGATGCTTTCAGACAGCAATGCTATGTTGTTTAAAGGGATCAAAAAACCACTTTTTTTATCTGAAACAGTATCTCTTGCTCCTGGTATATCAGAAACTATAACTGGTCTTTTCATAGACGATGCTTCAAGTACTACATTCCCAAAACCCTCTCTATAAGAATATAAAACTAGAACATCTATTGCTGCAAAAACTTCTGTGACATCTTCTTTCTTCCCCAAAAAATAAACATTCTTATTTTGTTTCATTTCAATTAAAACCTTATAGCTTATAGTGTCATTTTCTTCAATTGGCCCAGCTAATATTAACTTAAGGTTTTCTTCTTTCTCAGATGCTATTTTAAATGCTTCATATAGCTCTTCAACTCCTTTATCTCTAACAATTCTTCCTACAAAACCTATTAGTATATCATCTTGATTTAAAGACAGATTATCTCTTAACTTCTTCCCTTTTATAACATTACGCTCAGACAACATAAATTTTGATGTATCTATTCCATTGCTACTTCCTTTACCTATTAAAATCCCTTTATCTATTTTTAAAATTTTAATTTTTACAGCATGCTCGAAAAGCGAAGGGCTAATTACAATTACTTTGTCTGCTAAATAACATGAAATAAACTCAGTAAACCTGACAATTTCTTTTTTTACCCCCTTTAATGTATCTGATCTTACACCTCGCAAAGTAAAAACAATTCGTCTACTGGGAAAAAACACACCCGCTAGAGTAAAAAGTAATCCTGTCTTTGGGTTACCTGCATTTACTATTGAAGGTTTTTCCTTTAAAAGTATTTTAATTACCTTAAAGAAAGACTTTATATCATTAATTATTGATATTTCTCTTGAAAAAGATACTTCAATATGCTTGCATCCTTCACTTTTCACTATCTTTTCTACTTCAGCTCCTTTTGGTGAAACTAATACTACTTCATTGCCTTTTTCTTTTAAATACCTTGCCTGCCCCCTGATAAAATTACCACAAAAAGAATCCGATACTGCTATTAAAACTTTCAAAATTATTTATTTAGTTTATTTCTTGAATAAAACACGTTTGTATCATTTGTATCTACATTTTCTTTTATTACTTTGGCTGGCACACCTCCTAATACTTTATTATCTTCAGTATCATCTACAATAAAGGAATTAGCTGCTATTAAGTTTCCTTTCCCTATAGTAACACCGCACTTTACAGAACTATTTGCTGCCAACCAACTTCCTTTCTTTATATGTACTTTTTTCGCAATACTACCTCCTTGCTTTACACTTTTATTTTTAAAAGTATGCTGTAAAGTACTAATAACTACATAAGGACCAAAAACAACTTCATCTTCTATTTCTAAACCACCCATCGCATTTAACCAACACCCTTTAGCTAGATACACATTATCCCCAACTGTCAAATTAAATGTATTTAACAACGTAACATCTCTACCTACAGTAAAATTTTTCCCACACTTTTTTAAGAAAAAACCCATCAAAAAACCTCTAATTCTAATCACAATCCTGTTATCTGGCAGCCAGCTAGTTATTAAAGAAACAAGCCACAATGGTAAAACATATCTTAACTGATTTTTAATTTCTTTCATTCATTATTTTTTTAAAAAAACTTACTCTCTTTTCTTGAAGAATTCCTTCTTTATACTTTAATGCTATTTCAATATTCTCTTTTATCATTTTCTCCCACATATACTTGGATGAATAAATATATTCTATCTGATTTGCTAACTTTTTCCAATCTCCTGGTTTGTGTAAAAATTTTTCACTTAAAAGTTCTGGAACTCCAGCCACAGATGCTCCTAATACTAAACGCCCTCTACTCATTGCTTCAATTACAACTCTAGGTAATCCTTCTTGTTTAGATGGATGAATATACAGGTGTTGTTTATCCAAAAAAGGTAAAATTCCTTTTTCTCCTGCTTCAAGTAAACCTATTATATTCACAAATTGATTTAAATTTAATTCTTGAATTATATCCAGCAACCACCCAGAGTCTCCTGTTCCAACTAAATTTAACCTTATATTCTTTTGTCCTTTATTTACAAGATATTTTAAAGCCTTTATAGCTTCAACATGTCCTTTATATTTAACATGAAAAGACCCTATTAATCCTATATTAAAAGTTTCAAAACTTTTATTATAAAAGCTTAATACAGAACCTACATTTTGTACTTCTTTCAAATTTACATTTGATATTCCTATTGTTTGCTTTTTATTTGGATATCTTGATTGTAAGAACTTCTGTGTAACGTAAATTATGTTTTCAGACTTTTTGACATAATTTCTTAACTTAAAATACTGTATTGGTGCTATAACTTTAGTCAGCATCCCACCATAATTCCAATAGGCATCAAAAGGACAGCCTACGACTTCAATCAGGTATGGCTTATTTATTTCTTTACATATATCAATAGCAAAAAAACCTAAAGTACTAGGCAACCTAGATATTACAAAATCTACCTTTTCTATTTCTGTTTTTATTTTTTTCTTTATTATCTTATACTTTAGAATTTTATCTTTAGAAGATTTAATATCATCAATAAGTACAAAACCCACATTATTAGAAGAAGAAATCACTAATTTATTTGGTAAATTTTCCTTTTCTCTTCCTATAACTAATAACTCATCAAAAACTGACAAATACCTATCCCACATATATTTGGTAAAACTACCTCCAGATCCATCATAATATTTATCATTAACTTTATCATGTACAAAATAATGATCATGTATAAATAATGCTTTCATTTCTCACTCTTCTTATTATTTATTTTATTATTTTTTAACCAATTTAGTTTTTGTTAAAATTATGAAGGGGACGACAATAAACTTTATTGAAAAGTTTAAAAAGTATGCCAAATCTTGTCTTTGGACATAAATTAACAGTGAAACAAGGGTTACCAAAAAAGATAGCCCTAAAACTGATGAATTGAGATAATTATAATACTTTGATGTAAAAATTGACACAATAAAATAAACAATAAAAACCCCAAAATATTCAAAATCCATATATCCAGACAGTTGTAAGGAATACCCTAAACCTGTAGAACCTTGAGGCCGTTCAAGGAAAACTCTATTATACCAATTACCTGAATTTCTTGTTATCCCTAAAAAATTACCAAAATCATCTATAATCAATTTTTTATCCTCAATTGTTTTAAGTTTATTTACACCGTATACTCTATGAATATTCTTGCCCACAGTCATAAATTCATTAAACCCCATACTTTTAAAATCACTTTCAATATTTAATTTATCTTCAGACACTAATACTGACTTGAGCTGCTGTGTTAAAGGAGCCAATAAAGCTACAAATATAAAAAAGGAATAATAGATAAATATTGGAAAACATTTTTTTTTATAACCATAAAAAAAAATCACCCCTATGATATAAGTAAATAATAAATCTCGTTCCCCTAAAAACAAAAATATAAAACAAAATAAAAAACCATAGAGCAACATTAATTTTCTATTATACCCATTCTTATATACATTATAAATTGAAAGTGTAACTAGCAAACCTGTAATAGCATATAAATATCTTAAAACTGGATTATCAGCAATAAAATTTTTAATCATTCTCTTAGTATTTAAGCTATTTGTTGTATAAATAACACTTAAGTAAATTAAAACAGATAAAAGAGATAAAATCCAAATAATCTTGAACACATATGGATCTATTTTAATTTTTTTTAACTTACTCATTCTTTTTTTATTTCTTTCAAAAAAATAAATAGTTAATAAATTAAATGTTGTAAATGAGATATACCCCATTATTAGCATTGGTCTAATAAATCCTTGGTTTAAACTTTGATTATCTACTATTATCAGTAAATATATATAATAACTAAAGTTATGTAATAACATGAAAGGATTAACCCAGTGCAATATAAAAGATGAATAATTTATATATATTTTACTAATTATTATCGAAGTAATAAAAAGCATAGAAATAGACAAAATATAAAACCCTAACAACAAGAAAGTTAAACTTAAAATTAAAAATATAAAAATTAAGAATCTATGTTTTAATTGTTCCATATATTATTTAATGACTTTTTTTATTTGTTTTAACTCAATAAAAATATCAAATATATTTAATGTTCTTAACACTAAAAAGTAAACTATAATTATAAACAGCACATTAATACTGTATATCCAAAATGAAAAATACGCCTTTATGAAGAAAGACCAAAAAATTAATATTAACGAAGTAAAAATTATTTTAAATACTTCCTTAAACCTGTTATCTTTGATGACCATTTCTTTAGATGAAGAATAAAAACTAATTAAATAACTTAAAATATTTGTTATTAAAAGTCCTAACAATAAAAACTCTATGCTTCTATACAATATTCCTAAAAGAATAGATATCGCTTGTATGCTTTTTTTAATAAATCAATATGTAATATCTTTTCAGTTTTATTAATAACCTTAAAAAAAACTCTACTTAACATTTCTTGTAAAAAGAAAAAAGAAGATATTGATAATATTTGTATAAAAAAATATCCTTCGCTCCATTCACTTCCATATACTAATTTTAATATATCGTCTCCATAAGAAACTACAACAACTATTAAAATTCCCATGATAACGGAGACATATGTTGATATTTTAAAAAAAGCCGCATTCATTTTTTTTGAATCTTGTTGTACTTTAGAAAGTCCTGAAAAAGCTACGCTCTGCAAAAGCAAGTTGATTAAATTATTAGGAACATCTTGTAATCTTTTTGACTGATAATAAAACCCCGCTTGAGTCTGAGAAAAATACTTAGCCAATACTACTTGATAAATATTATCATAAATAGAACTTAAAACTGAAGTTATTGATGTATTTATACCAAACTTATATAAAGTTTTAAAAGATGTATAATTAAACCTAAGAGGTACAAAATATTTCTGTGAAACTATTAATAAAATCGAAAAAAAAGAGAATATAATAATTGAATAAGTATTAATGCCCATACTCCAAAACTATATAAAGCTAATAACACCCCAATTATTGACGCAAAAAGCATAGAAAAAAAACGATAAATTCCTCTTTCTTTAAACTTAAAATCTCTTATCAACATTGTACTACCAACAACTTGAAAAGAGTTAATTATAAGAATTACAGATGATAATTTTATGTAGTTTATAAAGCTATTATCTTCATAATAATCCGCTATTTTTTCTGATGAAACAAATAATAAAAAAGAAAAAAACACCAAGTATTAAATTAAAAGTAAATACTGTAGAATAGTCTATTTTTTTTATTTTTTCTTTCCTAACAAGTGCTGCTCCTAACCCTCCTTCTACAAAGACTCCTGAAACTAAAATAAAAAACATAACAACCCCTATTTTACCAAATTCACTTGGGGGTAAAATTCTTGTAAAGATAATATTAGTTAAAAGTATAATTATCAAATATCCTAACTGACTTGTTAAAGACCACAAAGATCCTTTTAACATCTTTTTCTTTAAATCACCCATTAAATATTATAAATTTAGATTCTTGAATGCTTATAAACCATCTAACAAAACAATGCACACCTTCTTCTATTTTTACCTGAGGTTTGTAGTTATAATCCTTTATTAAACCATCCACATTTGCCCAGGTTTTTTTGACATCCCCTGGTTGCATGGGTAACATTTCTTTAACCGCCTCTTTTCCTAAATTGGCTTCCATTGTTGTAATGAAATCTAACAATTTTACTGAATCGTTGTTACCTATGTTATAGATTTTATAGAGTTCTTCTCTATCTTCAACCGATTTTTCTAGTACTCTTTGTACCCCTTCTACTATATCATCTACATAAGTAAAATCTCGTTCCATATCTCCGTTGTTGAACACTTTGATGGGACGGTTGTTTGAAATGGCATCAGCAAACAGTATAGGTGCCATGTCGGGTCGTCCCCATGGTCCGTACACCGTGAAAAATCGCAATCCTGTAGTGGGCATTTTATATAGATGACTGTAGGTATGAGCCATCAATTCGTTACTTTTCTTCGTAGCTGCATACAAACTCACGGGAGTATCAACCCTATCTCCCTCGGAAAAAGGCACTTTTTTGTTGGAGCCGTACACACTTGAGCTACTGGCATACACCAAATGTTTGATTTCATGATGTCGGCAACACTCCAAAATATTTAAAAACCCAACAATATTGCTTTGAATATACACATCGGGATTTTCGATACTGTAACGCACTCCTGCTTGGGCTGCTAGGTGACAAACTACTTCAAATTTTTCGGTAGTGAATAATTGAAATAGTGCTTCTTTATCTTCTAAGTTCAATCGTATAAACTTAAAATTATTAAAAGTAGCACTTGTCATTTCTTGATGAAATACCTCAGCTTTTTTTCTATCTATTCCTAATTGTTGTAACCGAGCATATTTTAAATTGACATCGTAATAGTCGTTAATATTATCGATTCCTACTACTTCATGTCCTTCAGTTAGTAATTTTTTACTTAAATGGAACCCGATAAACCCTGCTGCTCCTGTAACTAAAATCTTCATGAGTTCTTTCCTATTTGATAATATTCAAATCCTCTTTCTTCTAAATGATAGCTATGGTACTGATTTCTTCCATCAAAAATAACTGGGGTTTTCAGTTGCTGTTGAATTTCTGAAAAATCTGGTGAACGAAACTCCTTCCACTCTGTCAATAAAATCAACGCATCTGCATTAGCCAATACTTCATATTTAGCTTTCTTGTAAGTGATGTTCTCCACATCTTTTAAATAAAAATGTGCTGCTTCTTCCATCGCTTTTGGGTCGTATGCTTGTACTTTTGCCCCTCTCTTCACCAGTTCTTTTACCACATAAATCGCTGGGGCTTCACGCATATCGTCGGTTTCTGGTTTGAATGCCAATCCCCATAAACCAAATGTTTTTCCTGTTAAATCTTCTCCAAATCTTTTGATGATTTTCTCTGCAATCACAAATTTTTGGCGGTTGTTCACTTCTTCTACTGACTTGATCAATTGGGCTTCATAACCATGTTCTTCTGCTATCTTTTTCAATGCTTTCACATCCTTCGGGAAACAAGAACCTCCATAGCCTGCACCGGGATAAATAAAACTATAACCAATTCGTGAATCGGACCCTATTCCTGCACGTACATTGTTTACATCAGCTCCCACGCGCTCGCAAATGTTGGCGATTTCGTTCATAAACGATATTTTGGTGGCTAGCATTGCATTGGCGGCGTACTTGGTCATTTCTGCGGAACGTACATCCATGGTAATGAATCGGTCGTTGGTCATTGTAAAAGGAGTGTACAACTGGCGCATTTTTTCAAAAGCATAGTCCGACTCCGCTCCAATTACCACTCTATCAGGTTTCATAAAATCGTTGATGGCATCGCCTTCTTTTAAAAATTCGGGATTAGAAACTACATCAAATTCAATAGCCACATTTCTTTTATCCAATTCCGATTGAATAGCTACCCTTACTTTATCGGCTGTTCCCACAGGTACGGTAGATTTATTTACGACAATCAATCGGTGGTTCATCTTTTGACCAATTTCTTTAGCCACTGCCAACACATATTGCAAATCTGCCGAACCGTCTTCTCCCATAGGAGTACCTACGGCTATAAAAACAATAGTAACTTCTTCAAGGGCTTCTTCTAACTTGGTTGTAAAGAATAAGTTGTTCTTCTCTACATTTTTCAATACCATCTTTTCTAGACCTGGTTCGTAAATTGGTATAATTCCTTGGTGAAGCTTACTTATTTTTTTGGGGTCGATATCTACACAGGTAACTTTGTTTCCCATTTCTGAAAAACAGGTTCCTGATACCAAGCCTACATAGCCTGTTCCGATAACAGCTAGTTTCATATTTATTATTTATCTTTTGATTTCAAACTTTCTTTATCATGAACTTCTTTTCGCAACCCACTGCTAGAAAAACGGTGTTCTCTTTTATTAAAGTACAATTTGATTCCTTTCTTCTCACAAAAATCTCTTCCTGTGAATTGTTTGTTGGCATATTCATCACCTATAATTCGTACGTCTATATGAAAGGAACGAAGAATATCTTCTAAATCCTGCTCAGTTGCATACGGAACGATTTCATCGACATATTTACAGCCTTTTAACTGGATATATCGCTCAACTACCGATTGTACGGGTCTGTTTTTATCGGGTCTGTCGATGGTTGGGTCTGTTTGCAAACCACAGATTAAGTAATCGCATTGGCGCTTGGCTTCTTCTAACATTTTAATATGTCCTGCATGCAATAAATCAAATGCACTGAAAGTAATTCCTGTTTTCAATAATTTACTTATTCATATTTTTATAAAAAAGCAATGCTACTTTCCAATATTTGTCAACTCCATATTTCGGATATCATGAACAACCTCCATCTATTACCTAGCATCTTGTAAACCTAATCCATCTCTATCAACACCTCTCGACGACTTGTAGTCTGTAAATCGAAACCATGAGCTGAACTAAATCTCTTCTCTATTTATAGTCATATCTAACTAAACATTTCACTGATGCTTTAATTTTTTAATATAACTATCAAAATGCTCAAACTCCACAAAAAAATCAGCTTTTGAAAAAATAACTTCCTAATATTACTTATCATTTTTCCCAATTCAGCTACATGACATTACTTGCATTTTTAACCATTTTTAAATAAAGTGGAACAACATATCCTGATACTCATAATAAGCAAAAAATTTTTCATTACAACGTCCTATCAACTATTTCTTCAGGTAATACTCCTTTAACATCATACACCACAGCTCCATCTTTCATAATTGATTTTAAATCCATGCCTTTATATTCATTATGTGCTACAGCTAATACAACCGCATCATATTTACCTTGTGGCGATTCTTTTATTGATTGTAAATTGTACTCTCTCTTTACTTCTTCTACATCAGCCCAAGGATCATAGATTGTTACATTTGTATTATACTCTTTCAAGCTCTTAACCACGTCTACAACCTTGGTATTACGTACATCTGGACAATTTTCTTTAAACGTAATTCCCAAAATTAATACTTCAGCTTTTTTAATTTTGATATCTTTATCAATCATTAACTTAATAACCTGAGAAGCTACATACTCTCCCATTCCATCATTCATTCTTCTTCCTGCTAAAATAATCCCTGGATGATACCCAAACTCCTGTGCTTTTTGTGCTAAATAATACGGATCTACTCCTATACAATGTCCTCCAACTAATCCGGGTTTAAACGGTAAAAAGTTCCATTTGGTTCCTGCCGCTGCTAACACATCATTAGTATTGATATTCATCAATCCAAAAATCTTTGCCAACTCATTTATAAAAGCAATGTTGATATCTCGTTGAGAATTCTCTATCACTTTAGATGCTTCTGCTACTTTAATCGTTGGTGCTAAATGCGTTCCTGCAGTAATCACCGATTTATACAAATCATCTACTTTCTTACCTATCTCAGGTGTAGAACCAGAAGTTACTTTTAAAATTTTCTCAACCGTATGTTCTTTATCTCCAGGATTAATACGTTCTGGAGAATATCCTCCATAAAAGTCCTCATTGAATTTTAATCCAGAAACCTGTTCTAATACTGGAATACATTCTTCCTCAGTCACTCCAGGATATACTGTTGATTCATAGATAACAATATCCCCTTTTTTTAAAACCTTCCCAACCGTTTCACTCGCTTTAATTAATGGAGTAAGTACAGGACGATTATTCTTATCTACCGGGGTAGGCACTGTTACAATATAATAATTACAATCTTTAATATCTTCTAACGATGCTGAACAAAAAAGCCCATTCACATCCGATGGTTTTTCTACCAGTACCGATTGTAACACTTCATTTTCAACTTCTAAAGTAGCATCTACTCCAGACATTAACTCTGCAACTCTTTCCTTATTTATATCGAAGCCTACTACAGAGTATTTTGTTGCAAATAATCTTGCTAAAGGCAATCCTACATACCCTAACCCTATTACGGCAATTTTTTGATTATTCATGTTTCCACTTTCTAAGTCCGCAAAACTACAAAAAATAGTATGAACAAAAGATTATAAAACAAAAAAAGTCTCACCATTAAATGATTAGACTTTTAGTGGGCGCGAAGGGATTCGAACCCCTGACCCCTTGGGTGTAAACCAAGTGCTCTGAACCAACTGAGCTACGCGCCCGTTTGAAATTAACTTTTGTAAGAGTTGTGGGCGCGAAGGGATTCGAACCCCTGACCCCTTGGGTGTAAACCAAGTGCTCTGAACCAACTGAGCTACGCGCCCTTACTTGTTAATTGCGGATGCAAATATATAACAGTTTTAGAGATTGACAATAACTTTTTTTATTTTTTTCTATAAAACTTCCGCTACTACAAACGTGCTTCCGCCCACATAAATAACGTCTTCTTCGGAAGCATTATTTTTTGCTTTTTCAAAAGCTTGATTTACAGAATCAAACACCTTTCCTTTCAAACTAAACACATCTGCTTGTTCTTTTAATTTATCTACAAACAATCCTCGGGGAATATTGGGTTTGCAAAAATAATAGCTTGCTTTTTTTGGAAACAGCGGTAAAACTTCGTTCAAATTCTTATCAGAAACGACTCCTAAAACAATGTGCAATTGCTTGTATTTTTCTTTTTCTAACTGTTTTAATGTGTACAACAACCCTTCTTTGTTGTGTGCTGTATCACAGATTACCTTTGGATGTTCTTGCAATACTTGCCAGCGACCTTTTAAGTTGGTATTGGAAACCACATGTAACAATCCGTTTGTGATGTTTTCCTCGGAAATTGTAAATTCTTTTAATTGATGAATGGTGGTTACTGCTGTGGTTACATTGTTTTGTTGATAGTCACCTAATAAATCAGTCTTATAGTGTTGCTTAGTATCCGAAGCAAATACAATGGGAGCATTGCATTCGTTTGCCTTCATAACAAACACTTCTTCTGTTTCTTTTTGTCGCTCACCAATCACTACGGGAACATTCTTTTTGATGATTCCTGCTTTTTCAAAAGCTATTTCAGGTAGGGTTTCTCCTAAAAACTGGGTATGGTCTAATCCGATATTGGTAATTACTGAAACTTCAGGTGTAATGATATTCGTTGAATCTAGCCTACCTCCTAAACCAACTTCAATCACGGCGATATCTACTTTTTGACTGGCAAATTCTTCAAATGCCATTCCTACGGTCATTTCAAAAAATGACAATCGTTGCTTTTCTAAAAAAGCTTTGTTTTTTTCGATAAACTCAACTACTGCTTCTCTAGAAATCTCTTCTCCATTGATTCGAATGCGTTCTGTGAAACTTTTCAAATGAGGAGAGGTATACAAGCCTACTTTATATCCTGCTTCCTGTAGTATGGAAGCTATCATGTGACTGGTAGAGCCTTTTCCATTCGTTCCTCCTACATGAATAGTTTTGAACTTTTGCTGTGGATTTCCAAGTTCGTTGCAAAACGCAATAATATTGGTTAAGTCTTTTTTGAATGCTGTTTGCCCCTGACGTTGGTACATGGGTAACTGTGCAAACATCCAGTCTAGTACTTGTTCGTAAGTCATGTGAATTTTAAAACAAATTAAGATGAAAAATTAACTGTGATATTCTTGATACCATTGTACAAAACGACGTACTCCTTCTTCTATTTTTACCTGAGGTTTGTAGTTATAATCCTTTATTAAACCATCCACATTTGCCCAGGTTTTTTTGACATCCCCTGGTTGCATGGGTAACATTTCTTTAACCGCCTCTTTTCCTAAATTGGCTTCCATTGTTGTAATGAAATCTAACAATTTTACTGAATCGTTGTTACCTATGTTATAGATTTTATAGAGTTCTTCTCTATCTTCAACCGATTTTTCTAGTACTCTTTGTACCCCTTCTACTATATCATCTACATAAGTAAAATCTCGTTCCATATCTCCGTTGTTGAACACTTTGATGGGACGGTTGTTTGAAATGGCATCAGCAAACAGTATAGGTGCCATGTCGGGTCGTCCCCATGGTCCGTACACCGTGAAAAATCGCAATCCTGTAGTGGGCATTTTATATAGATGACTGTAGGTATGAGCCATCAATTCGTTACTTTTCTTCGTAGCTGCATACAAACTCACGGGAGTATCAACCCTATCTCCCTCGGAAAAAGGCACTTTTTTGTTGGAGCCGTACACACTTGAGCTACTGGCATACACCAAATGTTTGATTTCATGATGTCGGCAACACTCCAAAATATTTAAAAACCCAACAATATTGCTTTGAATATACACATCGGGATTTTCGATACTGTAACGCACTCCTGCTTGGGCTGCTAGGTGACAAACTACTTCAAATTTTTCGGTAGTGAATAATTGAAATAGTGCTTCTTTATCTTCTAAGTTCAATCGTATAAACTTAAAATTATTAAAAGTAGCACTTGTCATTTCTTGATGAAATACCTCAGCTTTTTTTCTATCTATTCCTAATTGTTGTAACCGAGCATATTTTAAATTGACATCGTAATAGTCGTTAATATTATCGATTCCTACTACTTCATGTCCTTCAGTTAGTAATTTTTTACTTAAATGGAACCCGATAAACCCTGCTGCTCCTGTAACTAAAATCTTCATGAGTTCTTTCCTATTTGATAATATTCAAATCCTCTTTCTTCTAAATGATAGCTATGGTACTGATTTCTTCCATCAAAAATAACTGGGGTTTTCAGTTGCTGTTGAATTTCTGAAAAATCTGGTGAACGAAACTCCTTCCACTCTGTCAATAAAATCAACGCATCTGCATTAGCCAATACTTCATATTTAGCTTTCTTGTAAGTGATGTTCTCCACATCTTTTAAATAAAAATGTGCTGCTTCTTCCATCGCTTTTGGGTCGTATGCTTGTACTTTTGCCCCTCTCTTCACCAGTTCTTTTACCACATAAATCGCTGGGGCTTCACGCATATCGTCGGTTTCTGGTTTGAATGCCAATCCCCATAAACCAAATGTTTTTCCTGTTAAATCTTCTCCAAATCTTTTGATGATTTTCTCTGCAATCACAAATTTTTGGCGGTTGTTCACTTCTTCTACTGACTTGATCAATTGGGCTTCATAACCATGTTCTTCTGCTATCTTTTTCAATGCTTTCACATCCTTCGGGAAACAAGAACCTCCATAGCCTGCACCGGGATAAATAAAACTATAACCAATTCGTGAATCGGACCCTATTCCTGCACGTACATTGTTTACATCAGCTCCCACGCGCTCGCAAATGTTGGCGATTTCGTTCATAAACGATATTTTGGTGGCTAGCATTGCATTGGCGGCGTACTTGGTCATTTCTGCGGAACGTACATCCATGGTAATGAATCGGTCGTTGGTCATTGTAAAAGGAGTGTACAACTGGCGCATTTTTTCAAAAGCATAGTCCGACTCCGCTCCAATTACCACTCTATCAGGTTTCATAAAATCGTTGATGGCATCGCCTTCTTTTAAAAATTCGGGATTAGAAACTACATCAAATTCAATAGCCACATTTCTTTTATCCAATTCCGATTGAATAGCTACCCTTACTTTATCGGCTGTTCCCACAGGTACGGTAGATTTATTTACGACAATCAATCGGTGGTTCATCTTTTGACCAATTTCTTTAGCCACTGCCAACACATATTGCAAATCTGCCGAACCGTCTTCTCCCATAGGAGTACCTACGGCTATAAAAACAATAGTAACTTCTTCAAGGGCTTCTTCTAACTTGGTTGTAAAGAATAAGTTGTTCTTCTCTACATTTTTCAATACCATCTTTTCTAGACCTGGTTCGTAAATTGGTATAATTCCTTGGTGAAGCTTACTTATTTTTTTGGGGTCGATATCTACACAGGTAACTTTGTTTCCCATTTCTGAAAAACAGGTTCCTGATACCAAGCCTACATAGCCTGTTCCGATAACAGCTAGTTTCATATTTATTATTTATCTTTTGATTTCAAACTTTCTTTATCATGAACTTCTTTTCGCAACCCACTGCTAGAAAAACGGTGTTCTCTTTTATTAAAGTACAATTTGATTCCTTTCTTCTCACAAAAATCTCTTCCTGTGAATTGTTTGTTGGCATATTCATCACCTATAATTCGTACGTCTATATGAAAGGAACGAAGAATATCTTCTAAATCCTGCTCAGTTGCATACGGAACGATTTCATCGACATATTTACAGCCTTTTAACTGGATATATCGCTCAACTACCGATTGTACGGGTCTGTTTTTATCGGGTCTGTCGATGGTTGGGTCTGTTTGCAAACCACAGATTAAGTAATCGCATTGGCGCTTGGCTTCTTCTAACATTTTAATATGTCCTGCATGCAATAAATCAAATGCACTGAAAGTAATTCCTGTTTTCATTTTTTATTATACCTTTTAAAATCATTTGAGTGTCATTCTGACAAGAGAAAAAAATCTCATTTAAACAAGTAACTCTTATTATTGAGATGACACACTTTTGATTTTTAGTTAATTAAATTTGATATCGAACTTCTTTATTTACTAATTTTCTGCAAAGATATGTTATTTTGAAAGAGAAAACTTGTAGATGATTGTTCCTCTTTGTTTTGATGGTGCATTTCCATCGGCATTCCATGTTGTTTTCAATGCTGCTTTTTTTGCTGCGTCGTATAAACAAAAAGCAGAATTGGTGGTTCCTTTGGCTCCGGGAGTAGCTTTGATTACTTTTCCATTTTGATTTACTTCTATAATTACTACCACCGTTCCTTCTTCTTGACAGTCTGGCTTTTCTATAGGTTTCGAGAGTGCTTTTCTTCCTGCTAAGTTATAATTTCCTCCTGAACCACTGCCCGAGTTTCCATAATATTTATCTGAACTAGGGTCTCCTTGTTCGTTTCCTTTTACTCCAGATTGGTTATCGTCTCCTTCACCTTTATTGGCTCCGTTATTTGAAGTACCGTTTAGCAAACTGTTTAAGGCATCTGTTGCTTCTTTCGAGGGTTTTGGCTTGGGTTTTTCTTTTGGTTTTGTTTCTTTCGGAGCTTCTTTAATTACTTTTTTTTCTTCTTTCTTTTTTTCAACTACAGGCACCTCTTCCGCAGTATCATTTGTAATCATTTCTTCTTTAACTGTCTCTTCAGAAACTTCTTCTTCTTGTTCTTCTACCACTTCTTCTTGTTGTGGAGTAGCTTGAGCTTTTGTTTTTTCAACAGGTTCACCACTTCCTACATCTGAATTCCCAAAATTAATCGCTAATCCGTACTCAATAGGCGGATCGAGATATTTCATTCCGTAGTTATATATTCCAATTAATAAGAGTATTAGAATAATAGCTGTGATTACAGCCGATTTACGTTTATGTTGGGTATCTAAAACTTTCATTTATTTACCTCCTTTTACTGCTAAAGTCATTTTTAACTTATTTCTATTCGCAATATCAATTACTTGCATTACCTTTTTATAGGGTACATTTTGATCTCCTCGAATTACAACAGTTTTCTTTTTATCGCTTCCTACTTTTGTTACCAATTCTCTTTCCAAATTAGCATTACTCACCTTGGTTTTATCTATATAGAAAGAAGCATCTTTAGTAATGGTTACTGCTACTGAAGTATTGTTCTCTGTTTTTCCACCAGCCTTAGGCAATAGTACATCAATAGCACTAACGGTTACCAATGTTGACGTTAGCATAAAAAATATCAATAGCAAGAAAACAATATCAGTCATAGATGACATATTGAAATTTGGATTGACTTTATTTCTTCCTCGTAAGTTCATTCGGATTTAGTTTGAAAGTTAAAAGTTGAAAGTTTTGAAAGTTACTTTACCACTTTAAAACTTTGTAACTTTTACACTTAGTTACACTGGCTCGTTTAGTAAATCTAAAAATTCTACCGATTTTGCTTCCATCTGGTAGATTACTTTATCTGTTCTAACCACTAAATGGTTGTATGCGATATAGGCTATAATCCCCACAATTAAACCTGCAACAGTAGTTGTCATTGCTGTATACAAACCGTCTGATAACATTTTAATATCAATTTGCCCTCCAGAGTTTGCTATTTCGTGTATTGCAACAATCATTCCAATTACGGTTCCTAAAAAACCAATCATAGGAGCTGCTCCTGCAATGGTTGCTAGTACTGATACGTTTTTTTCGAGTTGATATACTTCTAACTTCCCCGCATTTTCTATCGCCGTATTAATATCTTCTAAAGGTTTTCCTATTCTAGAAATTCCTTTACCTATTAATCTTGCTGTGGGTGTATTGGTATTGTCACAAAGTGATTTTGCGCTATCGATTCTTCCGCTAGTAACGTGATCTCTAATTTGATCCATAAAGTTTATATCTACTTTCGATGCTGCTTTTATGGCAAAAAATCGTTCAAAATAAATATATAAGGCTACCGCTAATAATACAAACAGTAGGGCTATTATGATTTGTCCTCCTACACCTCCATCCATTATCAAATTATAGATTGATAATGTTTTTTCTTGTGCAACTTCTTCTAATAACGCTTCTTGTTCTTGAAAATATGCTACCATTAAATTGTTTTTAAATCTATTTTAGTATTAACGAATGACTTCTTTTTTAATTGTTTAAAAAAATCCTGAATTTTTAAAATTCAGGATTTTGAATAGATTGTTTTTATTCGACTATCCTAATACTATTTTTACCATAATGTAACCTAAGCCTCCTAAAACAATAGTGTACGGTAATGCCATTTTTACCATTCTACCATACGACAGATCGATTAGAGGTGCTAAAGAAGAGGTGAGCAAGAACAGAAATGCTGCCTGTCCGTTAGGTGTAGCGACACTAGGTAAATTTGTCCCTGTATTAATCGCTATTGCCAGTTTTTCAAAATGTTCTCTTGAAATTACGCCATTTTTAAATGCTTCTTGCACCTCGCCAATATATACGGTAGCGACGAAAACATTATCACTAATTGCAGACAACACTCCGTTAGCAATATAGAATAATCCTGGTTGTGATGCTGGGTCTTGTTCTAATGCCCATGCAATAATAGGACTGAATAAGTGTTGGTCGTGTATCATGGCTACAATTACGAAAAACACTACTAATAACCCTGTAAATGGGAGTGCTTCTTCGAAAGCAGGTCCTAATTGGTGCTCTTCAATAATACCCATAAAAGCAGTTTGTATAATGATTAAGCCTAAGCCTATAAAACCTACTGGGGCAATATGGGTTGCCAATCCTGCTATTAACAAAACTGCTGCAATTCCTTGCACCATTAAACCGTATTTTTCTTTGTGTGTACGTTTGGCATCTTCTTCTTCGGTGTATTTCTCTATAATTCTTGCAGCTACATCTGGTAATTTCGCTCCGAAACCAAACCATCCTGTTGTTTCAAGAATTACGGTAGTAATCATTCCTGCTATAAGTACTGGAATCGTAATTGGGGCCATTTTCATGAAAAACTCAATAAAATCCCATCCCATGCGTTCCCCAATTAATAAATTTTGAGGTTCTCCTACCAATGTACATACTCCTCCTAGTGCAGTACCAACAACACCGTGCATTGTTAAACTACGAAGGAAACTTCGGAATTGTTCTAAGGTTTCACCACTTAAACTTTTTCTATCTAAAACACCATCATTATCATAATCTGATGTTGATTTAGAGTGAATTTTGTGATACACTCCATAAAAACCAACCGCAACACTAATTAAAACAGCTGTAACCGTCAAGGCATCTAAGAACGCTGATAGTATTGCAGACAAAAAAACGAATAGTAACGATAAAACTACTTTAGACTTTATCTTGGTAAATACTTTGCTGAAAATATACATTAACAGTGGTTTCATAAAGTAAATTCCCGCCACCATAAAAACTAAAAGCAAAATCACTTCTAAGTTTTGGTCTACTTCATGATACGCTTTTTCTGGTGAAGTTAACCCTAATGCTAATGCTTCAATTGCTAAAAGCCCTCCTGATTGAAGAGGGTAGCATTTTAAAGCCATTGCTAGGGTAAAAATAAACTCTCCAATGAAAAGCCATGCTGTTACTGTTTTTCCAATAAAAAAGAAAGAAAAAATGTTAAAGATTAAAAAGCTAATCATGGTCATTTTAAACCATTTAGGACTATTCCCTAAAAAATATTTAAACATAGTTGATGTATTTATAAATTTATAATAGTTCTTTCAAAGCTATTTCAAAAGCTGTTTCGCTTATTTTAGTTTTAGAAGCACTTCTTGCGAACGTTCTTTGCAATGCTTTTTTGATAGTATTTGAAGTATCTTCAAAAATAGCTTGATCGGTCATTTCTACTCTACGCTCCATAAAATAGGCAAAAACTCTTGCCATACCGCAGTTTGAAATAAAATCGGGTATTAAACTAACCTTTTTATCGGTATCTTCCATGATTGAACCAAAGAAAATCTCTTTATCTGCAAAAGGCACATTCGCACCACATGAAATCACTTCTAACCCTGAGCTTATCATTGTGTTAATTTGGTCTTGAGTAATTAATCGAGATGCTGCACAAGGTGCAAAAATCTCGCATGGTAAACTCCAAACACGCTCATTCATTTCCTCAAAAGGAACCATATTTTCTGAAACTAAGGTATTTCCATCTTTATGCAAGAAGAGCTCTTTTATTTCTTCAAAAGAAAAGCCCTCTTCTTTAATTACGCCTCCTACTCTATCAATAATTCCTACAACCTTTGCTCCCATTTGTGCCAAATAGTATGCTGCTGCAGACCCTACATTACCAAAACCCTGTACGACAGCACGTTTTCCTTCTACGGTTCCTCCATAAATATCGTAATAATGACGTACTGCTTCAGCAACTCCATACCCCGTAATCATATCAGCTACCGTATATTTCCTAGCCACACTCGGCGATAAGTCTTCATCTTCCAATACCTTTATTACTCCGTGACGCAATTGCCCTATACGATTGATTTTATCTGCTTCGGTAGGTTTAAAATGTCCATTAAAAACGCCTTCTTGAGGGTGCCAAACTCCACTATCTTCAGTAATAGGAATTACCTCATGAATCTCATCAACATTCAAATCTCCCCCAGTTCCGTAATAACTTTTTAACAAAGGTGCTACTGCTTTGTACCAACGCTCTAACACTCCTTTCTTACGCGGGTCGTGCGGATCGAAATTAATCCCCGATTTTGCTCCTCCAATCGCAGGACCTGATACGGTAAATTTCACTTCCATTGTTTTAGCAAGCGACATTACTTCATACTTATCCAAACCCTCACGCATACGTGTACCACCACCTGCAGCACCTCCTCTTAATGAATTGATAACCGTCCATCCCTCTGCCTCTGTTTCTGGGTCTTTCCAATTAAATACTATTTCTGGTTGTTTTTCTTCGTATTTTTTTAGTAATTCTTTCATTTGTAGTTTTATAATAGATGATTTTCAACTTTATCTGTTTCTTTTTCACATTTAAAAAGTCCTCTGCTGTTTTTCCCAAAAAGGGAAGCTAAAGTTGATTCATTATAACTGGTTTTTAAGCGTAGTTGTTGCCGAACAAATTTATCATAAAAAACTACATTACTCAAATAGTTTAAAATTATTTCTGTGGGTAAAAAAATTTTCCCGAGGAATGGTTTTCTTTCGCTCCTGTTACAGATTGTAAACAGTTTACTTCGCCTTTCCTTTTCAACAATCCTAAAAATGCAAAAACCAACGCCTCTTTATAGTCAATTAACTCTCTCGTAACCAACGGAATTGGCTTTTTTAAATAAAACGCAATTCTATCCATTAAGAAACTATTAAAAGCTCCGCCTCCTGTTACTAAAATCTTCGATTTTTTTGTTATTATCTTGGCTATTTGCATTGCCGAATGTTCTACAAAAGTTCTCAAAATAGTAGAAATATCGGTCTCTTTACGATCTATTAAAGGAAAAACATGCTCTTTTACCCATTCTAAACCTAAAGATTTGGGTGGCTCTGTAGCATAAAAGTTGAGTGAATTAAGACTTTCTAATAACGCATCATTTATCTTCCCTTTTGAGGCTATTTTTCCTCCTTCATCAAAATCAAGTCCTAACTTTCTTGTATAGTGATTTAAAACAATATTTACAGGGCAAATATCAAAAGCTATTCTTTTATTGTTCTTCTCGTATGAAATATTTGCAAAACCTCCCAAATTCAAACAATAATCATAATCAGCAAATAACAACTTGTCTCCAATAGGTACTAGTGGAGCCCCTTGCCCTCCTAATGCCACATCTTGTGTTCTAAAATCGCAAACAACCTCTTTTTTAGTGATATTGGCTATTTCTTGCCCGTTCCCCACTTGTAATGTTACTCCTAATTCAGGCTGATGTAATACTGTATGCCCATGTGAGGCTATAAAATCTAACCTTGAAACAGTATGCTTTGTTATAAAATTATGAATAACCTGCCCTAAGAACTTACCATATTCTATGTCTAATTCTTCTAAATCAGCAGCATTGTAGTTAATAGCTTCTTGAAGTTTTTCTTTCCAATAGCTATTATACGAAATCGTTTCTGCCTTTAAAATTTTGAAATCTTTGTATATATTTTGATGTATTTTAATGTACGCTATATCAATACCATCTAATGAAGTTCCAGACATTACCCCGATGCCATAAATATATGTTTCTTTCATAAAGTAAAAATAGGAAGTCTATTGAAAAATTGCTATTAAAAAAGTATCTTTGAGCACATTTTTTACGAATTTAATAATATATAAAATAAATAATGGATTTTAATCTTACAGAAGAGCATTTAATGATTCGTGATGCCGCACGTGATTTTGCTCAAACAGAGTTATTACCAGGAGTTATAGAAAGAGATGAAAAACAACAATTTCCCGACGAACTGGTTCGAAAAATGGGTGAATTAGGATTTATGGGAATCATGGTAGACCCTAAATATGGAGGAAGCGGAATGGATGCTGTTTCGTATGTATTGATTATGGAAGAGTTGTCTAAAATTGATGCTTCAGCTTCTGTTATGGTTTCTGTTAACAATTCATTAGTATGCTATGGTTTAGAAGCCTATGGTACCGAAGAACAAAAACAAAAATATTTAACGAAACTAGCTACTGGTGAGCATATCGGAGCTTTTTGTTTGAGTGAGCCCGAAGCAGGTCTCTGATGCTACTTCACAAGCAACTACTGCCATTGATAAGGGTGATTACTATTTACTAAACGGTACTAAAAACTGGATTACCAATGGTGGTCGTGCAAATACATATTTAGTAATTGCACAAACGGATAGAAGTAAAGGACATAGAGGAATCAATGCTTTTATCGTTGAAAAAGGTATGGAAGGTTTCGATATCGGGCCGAAAGAAGATAAATTGGGAATCCGTGGTTCTGATACGCACACGTTGCAATTTAACGACGTAAAAGTTCCTAAAGAAAACCGTATTGGTGAAGATGGATTCGGATTCAAGTTTGCCATGAAAACCTTGTCTGGCGGACGTATTGGTATTGCTGCACAAGCGTTAGGTATTGCATCTGGTGCTTATGAACTCGCGCTTAAATACTCTAAAGAACGTAAAGCTTTTGGAACGGAGATTTGCAATCATCAAGCAATTGCCTTTAAGTTAGCAGACATGTATACAGAAATTGCCGCTGCTCGTCACTTGGTAATGGAAGCCGCTTGTAAAAAAGATGCGGGTGAAAATTACGATCGCGAAAGTGCCATGGCAAAATTATATGCTTCTAAAGTAGCGATGGAACATACAGTTGAAGCTGTTCAAATTCATGGAGGAAATGGTTTTGTAAAAGAATACCATGTTGAACGTTTAATGCGCGATGCTAAAATTACACAGATTTACGAAGGGACTTCAGAAATTCAAAAAATTGTAATTTCAAGAAGTTTAATCAAAGGTTAACCGTTGATATAAAAACAATCAATAAGCTCATCAAAAAAGATGGGCTTATTTTTTGAAATCTACCTTGTATAAATGTAATCCAGAAGCAGGAGCTATGGTCTTCATAAAGTCAATATCATTAGTATCTTTTCTTAAACTTTTTTTAATAAACTCTAAGTCGTAATTCCCTTTACCCAACTCTACCAAAGCGCCCATAATTAAGCGAATTTGATTACGTAAAAAACCACTTCCTCTAATAATCAACACGTAGCTTTTCTCTGGAAAAAAAGAAGCCGACAAATCTGTATTTTCTCGTATTTGGCAAGTTTCAATACTACGTTCTACTTTAGTTTCTGCTGATGGTTTGGTACAATAATGTTTAAAATTGTGAAATCCTTCAAAAAGTAGCGCACCTTCTTTCATTAACGTTATATCTAATTCATCTAGATATCCCGTTAAGAATGGGGCACAGTATGGATGATTTTTTTCTCCAAATGAAAAATAATAACGATACTCTTTTACTTTGGGATGCTGAATAATATTAAATGTTGTATCATTCAATTGCTCTATAGATACTACACGAATATCGGAAGGCGAATTCCGATTGAAATCTTGTATAAAGAGTGACTCCTCTAATTTTTCATCAATAAATAACTGGAAATAATAATCTGTTGAGGATACTTTAGCATCAGTTCTACCAACACCCACCGTTTTACATCGAATTCCTTTACAAACAAACTTCAATGTTTTATCTACAAAAAAGTGGACTGTTTTTAAATTGGGTTGCTTTTGCCAACCGTGCAAGCGAAAGCCTAGGTATTGAAATTTTACTACATATGAAAAATTGTAATTCATCTACTTATAGCAATTGATAGGTCTGCTTGGCAATTTCAAGCTCTTCGTTGGTAGGGATAACCAACACCTTTACTTTAGAAGACTCCTTATGAATTTCGGTTATTTGTTTCGCTCTTACGTTATTTTTTACTTCGTCTAGTTCGATTCCAAAAGTTTCCATATTGGTACAAACGAGTTTGCGAACTAGCTCAGAATTTTCACCAATGCCTGCGGTAAAAACAATGGCATCTAATCCGTTCATGGCGGCTACATACGATCCGATGTATTTTTGAATTCTGTAAGCATTCATTTCTAATGCTAGTTGACAATTCGTATCTCCGTTCTCAGCAGCAGCCTCAATATCGCGCAAATCACTGAAACCTGTTAAACCAAGCATTCCACTTTCTTTCTGTAACATGGTATTTACATCGTTTATAGAATACCCTAACGTATTGACTAGATAAAAAATTAGGGTATGATCGATGTCGCCCGATCGCGACCCCATAATTAACCCTGTAACAGGCCCGAACCCTAAACTGTGATCTATACTTTGTCCATCTTTTATAGCTGTAATACTACAACCGTTGCCAAGGTGAATAGTAATAATCTTCGTCCTTTCTTTTTGTAAATACGCAATGGCTTTTTCAGAAACGTATTTATGACTAGTACCGTGAAAACCGTATAAACGGATTTTCTCTTGTTCTAAAAACTTATTGGGTATGGCATATTTATAGGCTTTGATAGGAATACTTTGATGAAAGGCTGTATCAAAAACTGCCACTTGTTTTGCTTTGTTAAAAATAGACTCCGCTACTTGTATTCCTTCTAAATTTGCTGGATTATGTTGCGGTGCTAATGAAAATAACTCTTTTATTTTGTCTTTAACATCTTGAGTTACTTCAGTGGTATTGGTAAACGTACTTCCGCCGTGCACTACTCTATGCCCCACTGCTTTAATTTCATCAGTAGAATGTAACACGCCAGTCTTTTTATCTAATAGTAAATCAACTACTTTTTCTAAACCTGCTTTATGATCTTTAATTTCAGTTGCTTCTTCTACGTTATTCGTTTCAGATGTATAATGAACTGCACCCATTTCTAAACCAATACGCTCAATTAATCCAGAACAAATTACGTGTTGTTCAGGCATTTCAAATAATTGATACTTTATTGAGGAACTTCCTGAGTTTAATACTAATATCTTCATACTTTTCTTATTAATCCTGCGCTTGAATAGCTGTTAAAACTACGGTATTAAAAATATCATCAACCGTACAACCTCTACTTAAATCATTTACTGGTTTGTTTAATCCTTGTAACATAGGCCCAATCGCCAACGCTCCTGTTTCTCTTTGAACAGCTTTATAGGTATTGTTACCCGTATTCAAATCTGGAAAAATTAACACATTCGCTTGTCCTGCTACTTGTGAATCTGGTATTTTTTTCTTCCCTACCGAAGGATCTACTGCCGCATCGTATTGTATAGGACCTTCTACTTTTAAATCAGGACGTTTCGACTTTACAATTTCTGTGGCTTTTCTAACCGTATCAACGTCTTCTCCTTTTCCTGAATTTCCTGAAGAATACGATAACATTGCAACCTTAGGGTCGATTCCGAATGCCATACTAGAGTCTGCCGATGAAATCGCAATTTCAGCGAGCTCTTCTGCTGTTGGGTTCGGGTTAATGGCACAATCGCCAAATACCGATACTCTATCTTCTAAACACATAAAAAATATAGACGAAACCACCGAAAAACCAGGTTTTGTTTTCACGAACTGTAAGGCGGGTTTAATCGTATGTTGTGTGGTATGAGCAGCCCCTGAAACCATTCCGTCTGCTATTCCTTTATGAACCATCATCGTTCCGAAATACGAAACATCTGCCATTAAATCCTCTGCCATGGCTGGGCTCAATCCTTTATGCTTTCTCAACTCGTACAAGGTGTTGGAAAAATCTTGAAAATATTCCGATTCAATTGGGTTAATAATATTGACTCTATCAAAATCAAAAGGAATATTTAAGCGTTTAACGGCTGCCTCAATATGAACACTCTTTCCTAAGATGGTTAAATCAACCACATCTTGTTTTTGTAATTGAGAGGCTGCTGTTAGAATTCTATCGTCATTTCCTTCTGGCAGCACAATATGTTTACGCTGTTTTTTTGCACGTTGCAGTAAGTTATATTGAAACATTCTTGGCGTAATTCCTCTGGATCCTTTATAGGTAACTAATTTTTCTTTCAAGGCTTCAATATCAATGTATTTTTCAAAAATATTGATAGACATTTTTATTTTGTCTTTGTTTTCAGCGTAAATATGAGATCGAATACTTCCTACTTTTGAAGCTATTTTAAAGGTAGCTTCATCAACTTTTAAAATAGGAATCACTTTTTCAAGACCTTCAATCAATTGCACTACAGTAGGGTTTAAATCAATTCCTCCTGTAAGAATGATGCCTGCTATCGATGGGTAATTATTTGAAATGTTTGCCTGAAGCGTTCCTAGTAAGATATCTGACCTATCAGAAGGCGTAATAACGACACATTCATCACTCAAATAACTTAAAAAATTAGCGAGTTGCATTGCCCCAACTTTGATATCACCTGTTGTATTATTTAAAGAAGCTGTTCCGAAAAGTACTTCCGCATTAATAGCGTTTGATATTTCTTTAATGGTTGGATTGTTTAATTTTTTATAGACAGGAATGGCATTGATAAAAACCGATGCTGGTAAATTGGCACCAACTTCTTTCAAAACTGTAGGAATATTTTTCTCTTGCACTTTATTCGCTATAACTGCAATAACCTCTACATCTTTATTGTCAAAAGAATCGTATGTTAAACGAAGTCCTTCAACAAACTCATCCAATGTTTTACCTACTCCACCAGAAACGATGATAACAGGTATTCCAAGATTTTTAGCTATTAAAACGTTCAAATCCATTTCTATGATAGCACCATGATCAGAAAAATCCGTACCCTCTACGATAACAAAATCGTGTTCTTCCTCTAACTTCTTATACTTTTCAATAATGGTATTAATTATTTCATCTTCCTTTTCATCACTCAATGCTTTAATTAATTCAGAACGTGTAAAAGCATAAGCATCATCATAATTACTTTTTAAATTGAAATAGTTAAGAACGGTATTAATATGATTATCTCTTTTACCATTAATTGGATTGTCTATGATGGGTCTGAAATAAGCAACCTTGGGCTTGTTATGAAGTAATATATGCATTAAGCCAAGACTTAACATTGATTTTCCTGAATTGGCTTCACTAGCTGCGATATAAATAGCTTTGTTCATTATTTATTTTTTTGCAAAATTAATTCTTTTACGTGAGCAAAAAGAATAAAAAAAACGCTATTAAAAGCTGATTTAAATCATTTCTTTCAAAAACAGGATGCGTTTCTAAAAAATATCGCTTCCTTTTTTTCTAAACTTTAGTTAGATTCTGTGTTGCCTCAACAAATAATAGTTTGCTTCTATTATTTTTCAACAAAGTGCATTTTTATCAAATCACTATTTTTTTCACGTTTATTTACATACTTCTCATTTTAACACTGTTTAGGTAATACCCTTTTGTGGTATTAAAATTTTGATGCCCCTTTTTTTGACAATCGACTCATTTACGAAAACGTTTTAATACGATAACAAACTATGAATCATTTGTTTATGTCTATAAAAAATTGAAACTTAGCTTAGATTTTTTCTTGAAAAAACAACGTTTAACGTAAAAATCACCTCAAATTACCATTGATAATAAAAGAGTAATCATGAAAAAAATAGAAGCGATTATCAGAAAATCAAAATTTCATCAAGTCAAAGAGGCATTACATGACATCGGTGTAAATTTCTTCTCGTACTGGGACGTAACTGGGCTTGGAAACGAGAAAGAAGGACATGTGTATAGAGGAGTGGCTTACAGCACCAGCGATATTCAACGCAGATACCTTTCAATAGTTGTTAACGATAGTTTTGAAGAAGTAACAATCAATGCAATTCTTTCGGCTGCAGCAACTGGTGAAGTTGGAGATGGTAAAATATTCGTTTCAGACATTAACGAATGTTACCGTATAAGAACAGGAGAAAAAGGAGGAGAATCGCTAAACTAACAAAATTAAAATTATGGAAACATTAACTATAAATAACGTATGGATGATGATCTGTACAGCCCTTGTGTTTTTTATGCACTTAGGATTTGCCTTTTTAGAAATTGGCTTAACCAGGCAAAAAAACACGATGAATATTTTATTTAAAAACATTTTTATCATTACCGTTGGATTACTACTTTACTGCTTAGTCGGATTCAACTTAATGTACCCTGGGTTTGCAGAAAACTCACTTGGTATATTCGGTTTCGGCGGCTTTGGATTATCATCGCCTGTAGTAGAAGGCTCTCTAGATTTAACCTATAACAAAGGCTACACATACTGGACTGACTTCCTTTTTCAAGGAATGTTCGCAGCCACCGCAGCTACCATCGTCTCAGGTGCCGTAGCTGAACGAATGAAGCTAGGACCTTTTATTATTTTCACCATTATTTATGTTGGCTTCGTATATCCTATTGCAGGTTCTTGGAAATGGGGTGGTGGTTTTTTACATACGCTAGAAACTCCTTTTTATGATTTTGCCGGCTCAACATTAGTTCACTCGGTTGGTGGATGGGCTGCCATCGTTGCTGTATGGTTGTTAGGTGCAAGAATCGGTAAATTTAAAAACGGAAAAACCCAAGCTATTCCTGGGCATAACATTCCAATAGCAACTGCTGGGGTACTCATTTTGTGGCTTGGTTGGTTTGGTTTTAATGGCGGTTCTGTTTTATCAGCTGACCCATCATCTACTTCTCTTACCCTAGTAACAACCTGTTTAGCAGCTGCCGCAGGAGGGGTATTGGCTTTTATAACTTCATCCATTTTATATAAAAACTACGACCTTACTATGTTTTTAAACGGAATACTTGGAGGATTGGTTGGGATAACCGCAGGAGCCGATCAAATGAGTCCTACAGATGCAATTATCATTGGAAGTATCGCCGGGATTTTAGTCGTTTTTGCCATTGCAATGGTTGACAAATTAAAACTCGACGACCCTGTTGGAGCTATTGCGGTACACTTAATATGTGGTATTTGGGGAACGCTTGCCGTTGGCTTATTAGGTAATTTGGCTGGAATACATCAATTTGCTTCCCAATGTATTGGAATATTAACTTACGCATTAACATGCATACTATCATCTTTCCTGATCATTTTTACTCTAAAGAAAACTATAGGTATCAGAGTTTCTGAAAAAGAAGAAATTGAGGGATTAGATAACGCTGAACACGGAATTAATGCGTATCCTGAATTTAGACTTAACGAACAATAAAACTTAAACCCAAGCATATGAAAAATCAAGGATTATATCTAAGTGAATTTGAAAGAGATAACTGTGGCGCTGGATTTATTTGTAATTTAAACGGAGAAAAATCCAATACAATTATTCATAATGCGCTCGAAATTCTAGTAAAATTAGAACATAGAGGAGCTGTTAGTTCCGATGGACGAACTGGTGATGGTGCTGGTATTTTGATTGATATTCCGCACGAATTCTTTAAACGAGTTTGCTCGTTTACAATTCCAGCTCCTAAAGAATATGCCGTAGGAATGGTTTTCCTTCCCAAAAGCTCGAATCAATCGAATTACTGTATTTCGGTTCTTGAAGAAGAAATACGTAAACAAGGATTGAGAGTTATAGGCTGGAGAAATGTTCCTGTTGATACCTCTTTTATAGGAAAAATAGCTGCTAAAACAGAACCCAAAACCAAACAAATTTTTGTTGATAAGAACGATTTAGAACTTACCGATTTACAATTTAATGCCAAACTATTTGCAGCTAGAAAAATAGCCGAGCATATTATTGCCCAATCAAAACTTTCTCAAGCAGACTACTTCTACTTACCTAGTTTTTCAACAACAACCTTAATTTATAAAGGTCTTTTAATTCCTGAAGATATTGGCAGGTATTATAAAGATTTAAAAGAAAAAGATGTGGTTACAAGGTTAGCATTGGTGCATCAACGTTTCTCTACCAACACCTTTCCTGCGTGGAGCTTGGCACAACCCTTTCGCTACATGTGCCACAATGGAGAAATCAATACATTAAGAGGAAACGTAAGTAGAATGAGAGCCCGAGAAGAATTGATGAAGAGTGATTTATTTGGCGAAGACATTCAAAAACTATTTCCTATTGTAAGAGACGGAAAATCTGATTCCGCTTCCATGGATTTAGTAGTAGAGCTTTTATTAATGACAGGGAGATCACTTCCAGAAGTAATGATGATGATGGTTCCTGAGGCTTGGGAGAAACACCAAACCATGTCTGATGATAAAAAAGCGTTCTATGAATACAACTCGTGTATTATGGAGCCTTGGGACGGACCTGCTTCTATTCCTTTTACTGATGGTAATTACATTGGTGCGTTGTTAGACAGAAACGGATTAAGACCTTCTCGATATACCGTAACCAAAGATGGTTTTGTAATTATGTCTTCTGAAATTGGAGTCGTTGAAGTCGCCCCAGAAAACGTAGAAAGACACGGAAGATTAGAGCCAGGTAGAATGTTTTTGGTGGATATGAATGCAGGAAGAATTATTGAAGATGAAGAACTTAAATCTGAAATTGTTTCTAAAAAACCCTATAAAGATTGGATTTCCGAACACACCCTTCCGCTGGCAGATGTGCCCTATACCAATAATATGTGTCCGATCGAGCCTACCAAGTATAAAACTAGGCTACGTGTTTTTGGATATACACTAGAAGAAATTAACTCGGTAATTATTCCTATGGCAACAAACGCAAAAGAAGCCATTGGTTCGATGGGTACCGATACTCCCTTAGCCGTTTTATCTAACAAACCACAGCTCTTGTACAATTACTTTAAGCAATTATTTGCCCAAGTAACCAACCCTCCATTAGACGGAATTAGAGAAGAATTAATTACAGATATTAGTCTTGCTATTGGGGGTGACCGAAATATTTTTGATATCATTCCAGAGCAAGCCAAAAAATTAAGAATACAAAACCCTGTTATTTCAAATGACGATTTAGACAAAATCAAAAACATAGAGCATCCCGATTTTAAAGCAGTTTCCATACCCATACTATACCCAATTAGCAATGGTGTTAACGGATTAGAAAAAGCCTTAGACGATTTACTAGTTACCGTAGAAAAAGCAGTATTTGAAGGAACCAATATTATTATTCTTTCCGATAGAAATGTTGACAAGGAGCATGCTCCGATTCCTGCGCTACTAGCCTGTTCATACGTGCACCATGCCTTGAACGACAAACAAAAACGTTCAAAATTCGGAATTGTTGTTGAAACTGCCGAAGCCAGAGAACCACATCATTTTGCCACACTATTTGGTTACGGAGCAAGTGCTATTAACCCCTACCTCGTTAATGAAATTATTAGAGAACAAGTAAAAACCAACGTAATTAAAGATTTAGACGAAGAAACAGCGGTACAAAACTTTAATAAAGCCATTGGCAAAGGGTTGCTAAAAATTATGAATAAAATCGGAATCTCTACCCTACATTCTTATAGAGCTTCCCAAATATTTGAAGCCTTAGGCTTGAAAAAAACATTTGTTAACAAATATTTCCCCTATACACCATCAAGAATTGAAGGAATTGGACTGGTGGTTCTTGAAAAAGATATTCAAACCAGATTTGATAAAGCATTCGAACTCGAAAACTATACATCTGTTCTCGATTTAGAAATCGGAGGAGACTACCGATGGAGAAGAAATGGAGAAAAACACATGTTTAATCCAACTACCGTAGCAAAACTACAACAAGCCGTTCGTAGTAAAAGTTCAGAAAGTTATCAAACCTATGCCGACAAAATCAATAAGCAAAGTGAAGACTTAATGACTTTAAGAGGTTTGTTTGAGTTTAACAACCTCGATCCTATTTCAATAGATGAAGTAGAACCTTGGACAGAAATCGTAAAACGATTTAAAACAGGGGCAATGTCTTACGGCTCTATCAGTGAAGAAGCACACGAAAATCTTGCTATTGCCATGAACAGAATTGGAGGAAAAAGTAATTCTGGAGAAGGTGGTGAAAACAAAATAAGATTTACAAAAGAAGCCAATGGCGACTGGAAAAACAGTGCTATTAAACAAGTAGCTTCTGGACGATTTGGCGTTTCGAGCAACTATTTAACCAACGCCAAAGAAATTCAAATAAAAATGGCACAAGGAGCAAAACCTGGTGAAGGAGGACAACTTCCAGGTGAAAAAGTACTTCCTTGGATTGCTGAAGTAAGAAACTCAACACCTTATGTCGGACTCATTTCTCCGCCACCACATCACGATATTTATTCTATTGAAGATTTAGCACAGCTAATTTTCGACCTTAAAAATGCGAATAGAGAAGCACGTATCAATGTAAAACTAGTATCAAAAGTTGGAGTAGGTACCATAGCCGCAGGAGTTGCCAAAGCCAAAGCCGATGTTATTTTAATTTCAGGGTATGATGGCGGTACAGGAGCTTCTCCCCTAACCTCTTTAAAGCATACGGGTTTACCTTGGGAATTAGGTTTAGCTGAAGCACAACAAACATTGGTTTTAAACGGATTGAGAAACCGAGTAGCATTAGAGGTTGATGGACAATTAAAAACAGGTAGAGATGTAGCTGTAGCAGCCCTATTGGGTGCCGAAGAGTTTGGTTTTGCCACCGCTCCGTTAGTCGCATCTGGATGTATTATGATGAGAGCCTGTCACTTAAACACCTGTCCTGTAGGAATTGCAACGCAAAATCCTGAGTTACGTAAAAACTTTAAAGGAACTCCTGAGCATGTTATCAATTTTATGTACTTCGTTGCCGAAGAACTACGACAAATCATGGCGCAGTTAGGATTCAGAACACTCAATGAAATGATTGGTCAAAGTCATAAGCTAAATACCAAAAAAGCCGTTCATCATTACAAAGCCAAAGGAGTCGACCTTTCTGCAATCTTATATAAGCCGCAGCAAGAACAAAAAACAATTCAATATAACACAGAAAAACAAAATCACAATCTAGACAATGTACTAGACTTTAAAATTTTAAACGATGCAAAATCAGCAATTATCAACTCAAAAGAAACAAATCTCGAATACCCAATTCAGAACACAGATAGGGCTGTTGGTGCTATTTTAAGTAACGAGATTTCAAAAAAATATGGTGAAGATGGACTTCCAGAAAACACCCTAAACATTACCTTTAAAGGATCTGCAGGACAAAGTTTTGGCGCTTTTTCAACAAAAGGACTTACCCTTACCATAGAAGGAGAAACCAATGATTATCTAGGTAAAGGACTTTCAGGAGCTACCCTTATCGTTAAAAAACCTGCATCAGCAACTTTCGATGCCTCTAAAAATATCATTACCGGAAACGTTAGTTTTTACGGAGG
This sequence comes from Tenacibaculum tangerinum, assembly GCF_029853675.1. Taxonomy (NCBI): domain Bacteria; kingdom Pseudomonadati; phylum Bacteroidota; class Flavobacteriia; order Flavobacteriales; family Flavobacteriaceae; genus Tenacibaculum; species Tenacibaculum tangerinum. The sequence continues at coordinate 1,743,967 of NZ_CP122539.1, forward strand.
AATCAAAGGAAAAGCTTTTATTAACGGAATAGCTGGTGAACGTTTTGCTGTAAGAAACTCCGGAGTCACCGCAGTTGTTGAAGGTGTTGGAGACCATGGATGTGAATATATGACAGGAGGTAAAATAATTATTTTAGGAAAAACAGGAAGAAATTTTGCTGCGGGTATGAGTGGTGGAATTGCTTATGTATTTGATGAAGATAAAGAATTTGCAAACAATTTGTGTAATAAAGAAATGGTTGATCTTGACCCTTTAAATGATGAAGACTTCTTTGACCTTAAAACACACATAGAGGTGCACTACAATTACACCAATAGCGAGCTAGCAAAAAAACAACTTGACAATTGGGAAGCAGTTAAAAAGAAATTTGTAAAAGTATTTCCAAAAGATTACAAAAAAGCGTTGAAAAGGCTAGCAGAAGAAAAAATAGTATTAAAAAAAATCACAGCATAAGTTATGGGTAAAATAGGAGGATTTATAGATATAGAGAGACAAGACGAATCAAATATCGCAGCAAAAGAAAGAATAAAAGACTACAAGGAATTTACCATTACCTTAGAAGAAGCTGAAATAAAAAAACAAGGAGCTAGATGTATGGATTGTGGAATTCCGTTTTGCCACAGCGGTTGCCCTTTAGGAAATTTGATACCCGATTTTAACGATATGGTATACAAAGGAGAATGGCAAAAAGCTTCAGAAATTTTACATTCTACAAACAATTTTCCTGAATTTACAGGAAGACTATGCCCCGCTCCATGTGAAAAATCATGTGTCTTAGGTATTATTAGCAACCCAGTTTCAATCGAAAATATAGAAAAAAATATTGTTGAACGAGCTTTTGCTAATGGATGGATTCAACCAAACCCACCAAAAACAAGAACAGGAAAAACAGTTGCCATTATAGGCTCTGGACCCGCAGGATTGGCAGCAGCACAACAGCTAAACAGAGCAGGTCATAACGTAACAGTATTCGAACGAGATGATGAACTTGGTGGTTTATTACGATACGGAATTCCAAACTTTAAACTAGAAAAACAGCTTATTGACAGACGTGTAAAAATCTTGGAAAAAGAAGGCATTATTTTTAAAACAAATGTAAATGTTGGCGTAAACTACGATATTAAAAACCTCGATTACTTCGATGCTATATTGCTCTGCGGCGGAGCTACCCAAAGAAGAAGTATTCCTGTGAAAGGAATCGATGCAAAAGGGGTTCATCAAGCAATGGATTTCTTAACACAACAAACAAAAGCACTTTTCAATAAAGAAATAGAAGGAGAAGCTATTTCTGCCAAAGATAAAAATGTAATCGTTATTGGTGGTGGAGATACAGGTTCCGATTGTGTTGGAACTTCTAACAGACAAGGAGCTAAATCAGTTACCAATTTTGAAATTATGCCAAAACCTCCTTTACACAGAAGTCCTGAAACTCCCTGGCCTTATTGGCCCTTGCAACTCAAAACAAGTACCTCTCACGAGGAAGGATGCGACAGAAATTGGTTAATCAATACCAAAGAATTTATTACCGATAGTGAAGGGAACTTAACAGCCCTGAAAACTGTTGAAGTAGCATGGGAAATCGTACCAGGTAAGCGACCAAAACTTCTCGAAAAACCAAATACCGAAAAAATATGGCCTTGCGATTTAGCACTTTTAGCACTAGGTTTTACAGGTCCTGAAACTACTTTAAGCGATCAATTAGGAATAACACTAGACGACAGAAGCAACTATAAAGCAACTCATTTTCAAACAAACGTGCCCCACATATTCACAGCAGGAGATATGAGAAGAGGACAATCTCTAATCGTTTGGGCAATTTCTGAAGGTAGAGAAGCTGCTGTAAGTATTGACAAATACTTAACAAGTACTAGCTTTTTAGCCACTAAAGGCGACGGCGATTTACCCAGTATATAAACAATTACTTACATCGTTTTCGTAAAATCAAGATTAAAATAGGCTTTCTTGAGTCATAGTTTGTTATTTTTAAGTACTAAAAAGAAATCACAATGTCTAAACTACCCAAAATTAGAAGATTTAAAGAAAATGTTGAAGCAAAATACAAAATATACAACAGTATATTTATGACATTGCCATTTAGTAGCATTACCAAAACAGGAGTATTGTTGCCCTTATTTCATGAAACCTGTAAAAAAGGATACGAAAAAGGAGATGACCCCACCGTTATCGTTAATACATTTTTTAAAAAATATCAAGCAAGAAGAGATGAAAAAAGTCAAATAAACCTATTATTTCGATTCATTCAGTACATCGAAAGACAAGTAGTATTATTCGATGCCATAGAAGATGCAGCTTTTCCAGTAGTTAATAACATGGATGGTATAGGTACCTTGCGGAATTTAAAAGAGTTCGCCTCTTCTAATAATAAGATGAGCCAGCTAAGAGCATTTTTACAAGACTTTAAAGTAAGAATTGTACTAACCGCACATCCAACCCAGTTTTATCCTGGTTCGGTTTTAGGGATTATTACAGACTTATCTGAAGCAATCAAAGAAAATGATTTACAGCAAATTACTCGGCTTTTGGCTCAATTAGGAAAAACACCCTTCTTTAGGCAAAATAAACCTACCCCATACGATGAAGCTATTAGCCTAATTTGGTATTTAGAAAATGTATTTTATCATTCCTTCGGAAATATTTACGACTATATCAAAGAAAATATATTTGAAGATGCCGAACAGTTAACCAACAATATCGTTAATATAGGATTCTGGCCTGGTGGTGATAGAGATGGAAATCCATTCGTAACCCCTGAAACCACCCTAAAAGTCGCTGAAAAGCTCAAAGAAGCTATTATTAAAAATTACTATCGAGATGTACGAATCTTAAAAAGAAAGTTAACTTTTTCAGGAGTTGAAGATAAAATTACTACGCTCGAAAATAAATTATACGAAACAATATTAAGGAATGACAACACCTCTATTTCGTTGCATTCTTTTGAAAAAGAACTTACCGATATTAAAAACATTTTAATAAATCAGCACCAATCATTATACCTCAAAGAAGTAAAAAGCCTTTTAAATAAAGTTACTCTCTTTGGGTTTCACTTTGCCAACTTAGATATAAGACAAGATAGTAGGCAACACCATAATGTATTTACAACATTGGTAGATACTTTAAACAAAAATAACACATCTATATTCCCAAATAATTATCACGATTTAGAAGAAAAGGAGCAGATAAAATTGCTTTCTGAAATAGAAGGAACTGTTGATCTCTCAATAATTAAAGATGAATTTGCGCTGAAAACCTTAAAAACGATGAAGGTTATCAAAACAATTCAAGAAAACAATGGTGAAGCAGCTGCAAACAGGTATATCATTAGTAACAATCAAACCTCACTGAATGTTATGCAATTATATGCCATGCTAAAATTAGTTGCATTCCACGATGAACTAACTGTTGATATTGTTCCGCTGTTTGAAACTATCACAGATTTAAAAAATGCTTCAAAGGTGATGGAAGAACTCTACAGCAATCCATCCTACATGGAACATCTCCAAAAAAGAGGAAGT
>NZ_CP122539.1:1750000-1752500 GCF_029853675.1 Tenacibaculum tangerinum
TCTTTCAATTTAGCAAAGCCCTGTGTTTTTGATAAACAGTCGCCTGGATCTTTTCACTGCGGCCAACATTGCTGTTGGCGACTCTTCTCCCGAAGTTACGAGTCTATTTTGCCTAGTTCCTTAGCCATGAATCTCTCGAGCACCTTAGAATTCTCATCCCAACTACCTGTGTCGGTTTACGGTACGGGTTCTTATAAACTGAAGCTTAGAGGGTTTTCTTGGAAGCCTTTAGGCACACTATCCACGCATCCGAAGACTTGTGGTACTATCGTACTTCAGCTAGATCTGCGGATTTGCCTACAAATCTAATACCTACATACTTCAACGAACTATTCCGTCAGTTCGCGGTGCTTTCATTACTCCGTCACCCCATCGCATTTATAAGAAGTACAGGAATATTAACCTGTTGTCCATCGACTACTCCCTTCGGATTCGCCTTAGGTCCCGACTAACCCTCAGCTGATTAGCATCGCTGAGGAAACCTTAGTCTTTCGGTGAGGGGGTTTCTCGCCCCCTTTATCGTTACTTATGCCTACATTTTCTTTTCTATACGTTCCAGCATACCTCACAGTAAACCTTCTACACATATAGAATGCTCCCCTACCACTTATATAAGTCCATAGCTTCGGTAATATGTTTATGCCCGATTATTATCCATGCTCGACCGCTCGACTAGTGAGCTGTTACGCACTCTTTAAATGAATGGCTGCTTCCAAGCCAACATCCTAGCTGTCTGGGCAGTCAAACCTCGTTTCTTCAACTTAACATATATTTGGGGACCTTAGCTGATGGTCTGGGTTCTTTCCCTCTCGGACATGGACCTTAGCACCCATGCCCTCACTGCTGATAAACATTTTATAGCATTCGGAGTTTGTCAGGAATTGGTAGGCGGTGAAGCCCCCGCATCCAATCAGTAGCTCTACCTCTATAAAACTCTTAATCAACGCTGCACCTAAATGCATTTCGGGGAGTACGAGCTATTTCCGAGTTTGATTGGCCTTTCACCCCTACCCACAGGTCATCCAAAGACTTTTCAACGTCAACTGGTTCGGTCCTCCACGGTGTGTTACCACAGCTTCAACCTGCCCATGGGTAGATCACTCGGTTTCGCGTCTACTACTACTAACTATAGCGCCCTATTCAGACTCGCTTTCGCTGCGGCTGCACACCTGAAGTGCTTAACCTTGCTAGTAACAGTAACTCGTAGGCTCATTATGCAAAAGGCACGCCGTCACACAGTAAATGTGCTTCGACCGCTTGTAGGCGTACGGTTTCAGGTTCTATTTCACTCCCTTACTTAGGGTTCTTTTCACCTTTCCCTCACGGTACTAGTTCACTATCGGTCTTTCAGGAGTATTTAGCCTTACCGGATGGTCCCGGCAGATTCATACAGGATTACTCGTGTCCCGCACTACTCAGGGTACTGCTATATCCTCTTCGATTACCTTTACGAGACTATCACTCTCTATGGTTCGTCTTTCCAAACGATTCTAGTTCTCTTAGATTCTAATGTCGCAGCCCTACAACCCCAATATTGCCGTAACAATATTGGTTTGGGCTAATCCGCGTTCGCTCGCCACTACTAACGGAATCACTTTTGTTTTCTCTTCCTCTGGTTACTTAGATGTTTCAGTTCACCAGGTTCGCCCCACTTACGTGGTAATACATCTTCAATGTATTGGGTTGCCCCATTCGGAAATCTACGGATCAATAGGTATGTGCCCCTCACCGTAGCTTATCGCAGCTTATCACGTCCTTCTTCGCCTCTGAAAGCCTAGGCATCCTCCATACGCCCTTATTTAGCTTATTGTACTTTTTGCTGTAGTATCTCTACTACAACGAGCTCTTTTATATATTTAAAAATTTAAAAATTGAACTATTCAATAATTAAAATCTTAAATCTTGATTCTTATAAAAAATATCTTGTTAGATTATTAATCTAACGCTCTATCTTGATTCTTTACGATATCATTTTACCAATATGTCAATGAACGTGGCGAATCGCCACTGATAAGTATTATCAGCGCAATTCGTGCAGTACTCTGAAACAATGTATATTGTCTCGAGGCACTGCCTCGTGGAGAATATCGGAGTCGAACCGATGACCTCTTGCGTGCAAGGCAAGCGCTCTAGCCAGCTGAGCTAATCCCCCATTTGAAATTCAGAATTATGAATTCAGAATTACGAATTTAGAATTCCCTAGCTCCTAGAATTTCCTTTCTTAACTAAATATCTTAATCTATCTCTCAATCTTTGAATTTTTAAATCCTTTAATATTTCAATGTTTGAATTCTTAAATCTTTAAATCCTTCAATAAATTGTAGTCTCGGGCAGACTCCCCTCGGCTACGCTCGGGATAAACTTCTCGTCTGTCTCGACTATTAAGTAGTCTCGGGCAGACTCGAACTGCCGACCTCTACATTATCAGTGTAGCGCTCTAACCAGCTGAGCTACGAGACTTTTTTTAGCCTTTAGCTTGTAATTCTCAGATATTAGTACC